>DATFSB010000435.1:0-2247 GCA_035262825.1 Gemmatimonadales bacterium
GCGCGCACGTGACGCCAATCGAGGTCGAGGCGATGGGGATCGGCGTTGACCTCGATCGCCACCCCGCGCCGGGCGGCTTCGGTCAGGATGCGATCGATATCGATGGCATATGGCTCGCGCGCCATCAGCAAGCGTCCCGTCGGATGGCCGAGGATCGTGAGCCGCGGATCCTCCATGGCGCGCAGCACCCGCGCCGTCATCTCTTCGCCCGTCATGGCGAAGCGGGAATGGATCGACCCGATCACGAAGTCGAAGCGATCGAGCACGACGGGACCGTAGTCGAGCGACCCGTCGGCGAGAATATCGGCTTCGACACCCTTCAAGACGCGAAACCCGCGGTGCGCGGCGTTGACGGCGTCGATCTCGGCGTGCTGGCGTGGCACGTCGGCGGCCTTCAGCCCGCCCGCATAGGACGCCGAGCCCGAGTGATCGGTGATGCCGATCCACTGGTAGCCGGCGTCCCGGGCTGCGTCGGCCCACTCACGGACGGTCGTCGATCCGTCGGAGTAGTTGGTGTGGCAATGGAGGAACCCGCGCAGGTCCTGCTGCTCGACGAGCTCGGGCAACCGCCCCTGCGCCGCGGCTTCGATCTCGCCCATCCCTTCGCGCAGCTCCGGCGCGATCCACGACAGGCCGAGCTCCCGGTAGACCGCCGCTTCGTCGAGTGCGGTCTGATGGTGGGCGAGGCCTCGTGCCTCGAGCTGGCGCACATGCTCGGCTGAGCCCGTGGCGCGAACCCAGGTGAGACCGAACGACGCCGCCGGCGCGAGAAACACGTCGGCCACGAGGCCCGATCCGAAGCGCAGCGTGACGCCGCCTTCTTTGCCGACAAATTCGGCGACGCCGGGAATCGCTCCCAGGCGGCGTACCAGCGGCTCGCGCGCGTCGGGAGCGTATTGCACGACGAGGTCGATGTCGCGCACCACCTCGGAGCGGCGGCGCACGCTGCCCGCGAGCTCCACGCGCTCGACTCCGGGCTCGCCGGCCAGGGCGCGCCGCAATCCCTCCGCGTCGGTCATGGCGTGATGGATGAGCATGAACTCGCTGGCGCGGCGCAGCGACGCGATGCCGCGGCGCACGCGGTCGGCGGTCTTCTCGCCGAAGCGCGGCAGTGCCGCCAGACGTCCATCGGCGGCCACCTCCTCGAGCTCGGCGAGGGAATCGACATGGAGCGCTTCGTGGATCTGGCGCACTTTGGTGACGCCGAGCCCGGGGATGCGCAGCATGTCGACGAGGCCGGGGGGCACCTGCTCGCGCAGCTCGTCGAGCAGCTCGGAGCGGCCCGATTGCGTCAGCTCGCGCACGATTTCGAGCGTCCCCTTGCCGATTCCGTCCGCCTCGAGCAGCGCGCCGCTCGCGACGGCCGCGTCGAAGTCACCGGGATAGTCGGCGACGGCCCGAGCCGCGTTTTCAAAGGCACGGATCTTGAACGGATTGTCGCCCTTGATCGCGAGTGAGGCGGCGATCTGCTCGAACACCTGGCGGACGGCGGCGCGGTCCATGGCGTGCGGAACGTACGTCGAAAGCCGGCTCAGGGGGAAGGGGAAATGCCGGTATATTGGGCACCACTATGATCATCCGTTTCTGCACCACACTGTCGCTTGCCGCGGCGCCGCTCGTTGCGCAGCTCCCGGTGATCCGCACCAATCACAACGATCGTCCGGCGGGCTCGCTCGCCGACGGTGTGCTGACGCTCCACCTCGTGGCCAAGGCCGGCGTGTGGCACCCGGAGGCAGAGGACGGCATCGGGATTCCGGTGCAGGCGTTTGCCGAGGAAGGACGTGCACTCGAGAACCCGGGACCGCTGATCCGCGTGCGCGAGGGAACCGAGCTGCGCATCCGTGTGCGCAACGCGCTTCGCGGGGCGACGCTCGTGGTGCACGGTCTTGCCACCCACCCGGACCCGGGCAGCGACAGCCTCGTCATCGCGCCGGGGACCGCCCGTGAGGTGCGGTTCCGCGCCGGTGTGCCGGGGACCTATTTCTACTGGGCTACCACGACGGGCGTCGCGCTCCAGAAGCGGCGCCGCGTCGACAGCCAACTCTCCGGGGCGCTCATCGTGGATCGCGTCGGGGTGCGTCGAAACGATCACGTTTTCGTACTCGCCGTCTGGATCGACTCATTGACGGTGCAGGGGAAGCGGGACAAGCGTGAGATCCCGGTGATCAACGGGAAGATGTACCCGTACACAGAATCCTTCAGCTATGCGGTCGGCGACTCGGTCCGCTGGCGCGTGATCAACGCCAG
>DATFSB010000436.1:0-6176 GCA_035262825.1 Gemmatimonadales bacterium
GACCGCCCTGGTGGCCCGTGATGACGCCATCGCCGCGTCCGCCGGTGCGCGCCGCCCGGTAGGTGGCCGCCCGCTCTGCGCCCAGGGTGCGAAGCTCTGCTGCCCGGCCGCGGATCGTCGCGGGGCCCTGCTGATCGCTCAGTCGTGCCGCGGCCGCGTCGGGCCGCGTGCTGAATGGGAACACGTGCAGGTAGGTGAACGGCAGCTCGCGCATCAGCGCGCACGTGGCGGCGTGATCCGCGGCGGTCTCCCCGGGAAATCCCGCGATGATGTCGGCGCCGAGCCCGAACACCGGCAGCCGCTCGGCCAGCCACTCGATGCGCTCGCGGTACGAGGCGGCGGTGTACCAGTGACGCCCCATGCGCTTGAGGATGCGATCCGACCCCGATTGCAGCGGGGCATGCAGGTGCGCGGCGACGTTGCGCGGGGCCTCGATCAGAAGCCGCGCGATGCGGTCGTCGACTTCCGTCGCTTCGATCGACGACAACCGGTATCTCACCTGGGGCACGGCGTTGACCAACGCCTCCAGGAGCCCACCGAGTGACTGGACCCATGACTCATTACCCACAACGCTCTTGTCTTGCCCGTACGTCCCGATATGCACCCCCGTCAGGACGAGCTCGGCGTGGTGCTCGGACAGCGCCCTGGCTTCCGCAACGATCTCGGCCATGGGTCGGGACCGATTCGCTCCACGGGCGATCGTCGTCGCGCAGAACGTGCAATGCTCGTCGCAGCCGTCCTGGATCTTGAGCCAGCCGCGCGCGCCGCCCGTGAAGCGGCGCAGCACCGGATCGACGCTCTCGACCGGGACGCCGGCGGCCGCCAGCACTTCCTGCGGAGCCGCTCCACCAACCACCGCGCGCACCCGCGGCAGCGCGGCGAGCGCGCCGCGATCGAGCGCCGCGGCGCACCCCATGACGAGAGTGTCGCGCCCGGCGCGCGCCTGACGGCGCACGTAGCGGCGCAGCTTCGATTCACTCTCTTCGGTGACGGTGCAGGAGTTGACGACGGCGAGCTCGGCGTCTGTGGCGGCGTCCACCACCCTCGCGCCGGCGTCGGCGAATGCCTGCCGGACGCGCTCGGTGTCGTATTGATTCGCTTTGCAACCGAAGGTGTGGAAGTAGACGTTCACGGTCGGACGGTGACGCCGAACAGCCCGGTCCACAGCGTCTCCGTGAGGCCCGACCCGGTGCGGCGCTGCCGCTCGAGCGCAATGTCGATGATGCCCCGGCCCTGGGCGAAGACGATGCCGGTGCCGGCGGAAAGGGCGAACTCCTTCGGCGCCGCGGTACCGGGGCCGAACGGCAGCTGCCCCCCGCGAACGCCGATGCGCAGCGGATGGCGGCCGCTCCCGAACTCCCCCCCGACCGACCAGACGGTGGTGTTGAAGGCGTTGGAATCGGTGGAGACCGACCAGTTGGATCGAATCACGCTGCCGGCGAGCGCCGCCAGCGGCGTGAGGTGCAGGTACACCCCCGCCCCATACACCGTGGGCAGATCGTTGCGCGCCACTTCGACGCCGTTGAGCTCGGTGCGCAGGTGCGTGTCCGACCGCGCAAAGCCGGCGATGTGAATCGACCGCCCCAGCGCGAGCATGGCGCTGGCCGACATGCCGGTGCCGCGATAAGCAACCTCGTCGGTCTGCGACACTCCCTGGTAGGTCGACGTGTCGGTGAAGGAGCGCGCCGCGAGCAGACGGCTCGAGCCGGACAGAAAATGAAATCCGGCGCCGAGTGTGAGCGGACCGAACTGCTTCGCCGCGACGACGCGCAGGTCGGAAACGCCGCCGTCGCTCGACAGCACGTCGGTCACCTGCTGCTGCGAGCCTCCCAGCACGATCGTGTCGGTGAGGGTGACGCGGTAGGAGCGATCGAGATAGCTGGAGAACCCGCCGCCGATCACGACGCCGGCCCAGGCGGGTCCCGAGACCTGGAACAGCGGGAAGCGCGTGGTGCGGCGCGACGCGCTGACGCCGTCGAGCTCGTCGGTCACGTACGAGACCGCGCCCACCGCATTGGCGCTGAGACGGTCGTTGGCGGTGATGGCGGTCTCCATGAGTCCCGAGAACGGATCGAACATCGCGAACGCGCCCCCGGTGGCGCGCGACCGTGCGCTCTCGGGCCGGCCCGGCACGCCGAGGCCGTTGATGCCGAAGGGAGAGCTTTGCGCCGCGAGCAGTCGCGCCGTCCCCACGAGGCCCAGCGCCAGCACGAGACCGCGTCGGGTCACCATCAGGGCGCTCCGAGCTTGATGCGCGGCACGTACGTCAGCTTGATCACCGGCCGGAACGCCGCGGTGCGCGATGAATAGAACCGCAGCGTCGTGAACGTCGCCCCCTCGAGACTGAACCCCCTGCCCGTGCTGTCGCCCGAGGTTGCTGTCTGCACGGTGCGCCGCAGTGCCATGAGCCGGACGAACACGCTCGTGGGCACCGTCGTATCCGCGACGAACGCGCGGAACAGTGGAGTGAGCTCGATCCGCACGGTGTCCGTGGGGTTGCCGTCGTACACGCGCGACGTTCCCTGGATCGCCGTATCGGCGTCGATCGGGGACTTGAGCCCGAGATCCGCGAACACCCGGTTCACGAAAATGAGGACCGAGTCCCCCATCACCACCGGCGCAGTCGGGGTCGGGATGAGGAACAACTCGGCGCGCAGCACCTGGGACGAGTCACGGACCTTCTTCGGGATGTTGATGCGCAACAGGGCGCGCTGCGACGGGGTACCGCCGATCAGGAGATTCGAATCGGGCGGCAGCGCGGGTGCCGTGTAGACGAAGCTGTCGAAGTTCGTGTTCGTGATGAGGGAGTCGGGCGGATGCTTCGCTTTGCTGCACGGATTCGATGAGTCCGGGCACTTGTAAAAGATCGAATCAGGACGCAGCAGCTTTCCGGCGGAGTCGACCCGGTAAAACCACGACGCTCCCAATCCCAGCCCGGTCTCACCCGACCCGAGGAAAACGGTGGGCCGGTTGTCCGCCGTCACCACCACACCCAGAGACAGGCGGGCGCGCCCGGAATCCGCCGGGTGATACGGAGCACTGGCGCTGTCGACCTTGAGCCGCAGCGTCACAATGTGCCTGGTGCCATTCGACAACACGGTGTTGGTGTCGGTGGTGCCGTTCGTCAGCACGGTGTCACCTATGATCGAATCGCGCCGCGACGGCTGAGCGAGAAGGCTGTCGACATTGACCACCCGCAGCGGAGGCGCGGCGAAATACGATGCCAGGTTGGCCTGCGTGGTCGTGCTGTCGATCGAATCGGGAAGCACATAGAAGGAGAGCCGCAGATTGCGAGTCGCGCTGTCCGGTCGTAGAAACCGCACCATCAGCTTCAGCGAGTCGATCACGTTCGGTCCGGTGGTCGTGTCGATGCTGTCGAGCGTCGTCCGGGTGCTGAGAAAGGTCATCTGGGTGATCGACCGGCTGTCAATCCCATTCTCTGCCGTGATCGGGAGGTATCCGACATGGATCGGAATGGCGTACCCCCGGAACGTCGAGTCCCGGGAGATCGCGTCGGGAAACAGCGACTCGACCGCCACCAGTTTGTTGCCGGGGCAGAATTCGGGGCAGCGCGCCGGCGACGTCGGCTCCTCGACGCACGCCCAGAAGGCCAGCGCGATGATGCTCGTGACGAGGGCCAGCCGCTTCATGACAGCGACTCACGCGTGAACGCCTCGGGGAGCAGCTCCCTGAGCTTCCAGCGCCGCTCGCTCGACGGTCCCACCGCGACGATCTCGAGATCCAGTCCGAACTCCGCCAACAGCTGGCGGCAGGCGCCGCACGGCGTCGCCGGCGGCTCGACCGCCGTCGCCACCGCCACCCGCTTGAGCGAGCGCTTCCCCGCCGCAACCGCCGCCCCCACCGCCATGCGCTCGGCGCAGATCGTCAGCCCGTAGGAGGCGTTCTCGACGTTGCAGCCGACGTGAATCGTCCCGTCCGCCGCCTCGATCGCGGCCCCGACGCGAAAATTGCTGTAGGGCGCGTACGCGTTCTGCATCACCTCACGCGCCCGGCGCACCAGCTCGGCGCTCACGTCCACACCTCGCGCAGGAACGAGCGGCCCGCAGCGAGCGCCGGCACCCCGAAAAACTCCGCCACCGTCGCACCGAGATCGGCGAACGTCGACCGCTCTCCCAGCGCCACCGGACGCACCCGCTTCCCCAGGACGAGCACCGGCACCGCCTCGCGCGAATGGTCGGTCGAGGGCGTGGTCGGATCGTTCCCGTGGTCGGCCGTGATGATGATCAGGTCGTCCTCCAAGAGCCGCGCTTCGAGGCGCGGCAGCCAGGTATCGAGGTGATGGAGTCCCTCATGAAACCCCGGCACGTCGTTGCGGTGCCCCCACGTCTGGTCGAACTCGATCACGTTCACGAAAATGAAGCCCGTCTCGAGCGTCTCGAGCGCCCGCTCGATCAGCCGATAGGCGTCGGGGTTGGTCGGCGTGTGCTCGCTCGCGATGTTCCTCCCGGCGAACAGATCGTCGACTTTTCCGATCCCCAGCCGGGGAATTCCCGCCTCGGCCAGCCGGTCGAGCAGCGTAACCCCGACGGGCTCGATCGAGAAGTCCTTGCGGCCCGCGGTGCGCTCGTAGTGCCCCGGCTTCCCGTGGAACGGCCGCGCAATCACCCGGCTCACCGCGTCCTCGCCCTGCAACATCTCGCGCGCGACGCCGCACGCGGCGTACAGCTCCGCCAGGGGCACTGTCTCCTCGTGCGCCGCGACCTGAAACACCGAGTCGGCCGAGGTATACACGATCCACTTGCCCGTGCGCTGATGCTCTGCGCCGAGCTCGGCGATGATCGCCGTTCCCGAGGCGGCAGTGTTGCCGATCCACCCCCTGCCGGTGCGGGTGGCGAAGGCATCGAGCAACGTCCGGGGGAAGCCGTGCGGGTACGTTCGAAACGCCCGCTCGAGCAACACGCCGCAGAGCTCCCAGTGCCCAGTCGTCGAATCCTTGCCCTGCGACCTGGGGAGGGCCACCCCGTACGCCGCAGCCGGCCGCGCCGGTCGCGCGACGCCGGCCAGCGGCCGGCACAGCCCCAGACCGAGACGCTCGAGGTTGGGGAGCCGCAATCCACCCACCGCGCGCGCGACGTTGCCGAGGGTGTCGGAGCCTACGTCGCCGTAGGCGTCCTGATCGGGCGCCGCCCCGATCCCCAGCCCATCGAGCACGATGATCGCGGCGCGCTTCACTCGTACATCCGCGGCAGACGCGCACCCAACCCGCACAGCAGGTCGCGTTGCTGCACGCCGGACCACTCGGCGAACTGCTGCAGCGTGGTCACCCCGCCGCGCGTCTCCCCGATCAGCGTCGCGACGTCGCCCACGGCAACCGGCGTCGCGCCCGTCTCGATCATCGTCAGGTCCATCGTCACCAGGCCGACGATGGGACAGCGGGCCCCGTTCAACAGCACCAGCCCCTGTCCCGTCGGCGCGATCGACTGCCGCACACCGTCGGCGTAACCGATCCCGAGCGTTGCAACGACGGTGTCGCGCGGTGCCGCCCAGAGCGCGTTGTAGCTGACGCTCTCCCCGGCGCACACCCGTCGCACGCTCACCACGACGGCCCGGAGACTCACCACCGGGCGTCCCGGTGCGAGTGTTCCGCCCGGTGTGCCGCCGTACAGGTAGATGCCCGGACGGACGGCATCGAATGCATACTTGCGATCGCGCAGCGCCGCCCCGCTGTTCGCCACGTGCACGAGCGGCGGCCGCCGCGGCAATCGCTCCAAGGCCGACAGGAACCGCTCGAGCTGCTCGTCGGCCGAGCCGTCGGCGCGCTCCGAGGAGTGGAACTGCGTGTAGCACCCCTCGATCCGCTCGACACCCGGGAGATTGCGGATGCCGTCAACCTCGTCCCATCGCAGCCCACCGCGCCGCATCCCCGTGTCGATTTCCAGGTGCCAGGGACGCTCGGGTCCGGCCAGCCAGGCGGCGAGACTGTCGCGATCTCCCAGTGCGGGCGTGAGATCGAACTGCCGATAGCGATCGAGCTGGTCCGGCCGCCCGGGCGTGCATACAAGAACGGGCCGCGCGATGCCGGCGGCCCGCAACTCGGCGCCCTCTTCGATTGTCGCGACGCCGTAGCCCCAGGGATCGACCTGCTCCAGCGCCTGCGCGACGGCGACCGCACCCACTCCGTAGGCGTTGGCTTTGACGATCGGGAGGAGCCGCGT
>DATFSB010000437.1:0-8466 GCA_035262825.1 Gemmatimonadales bacterium
GGCGGGCGTGCCGCACCACCGCCAGCGCCCCGAGCACGTTGGCCGACGCCGCGACGAGCGCGTAGACGAGCGCGCTCATGCCGGCCGGCCGATGTCACGGACCCGCTCCAGCAGCCGCTCCCGCTGATTGCGCTTCGGGTCCTCGAGCACTTCCCCCAGCAACCGTTCGAGCATTTCGCCGATATCGGGACCGGGGCGCACGCCCGCGGCGATGAGGTCGTCGCCCCCGACTGCCAGGTCCTTGAGCGACAGCGGATCGCGTGCCGCACGGATCGACTCTACGACGGCCGGAAGCGGGGAGCGGGACGTGGTGGCGAACAGCAGGGCGAGCAGGTCGTCGGCCGCCAGTCCGACCGCCGACAGCCAGCGGCGCACTTCGGCCAGCTTCTTGGGATCGGGGTAGCGCTCGCGCCATTCGCGGATGGCGCGGCCCCGTTCGATGTCCTTGTTGGCGCACTTCAGCCGGGTGAGCAGCGAGGCCGGGTCCGATGCGAGCAGCGACGAAACGAGCACGGGATCGCGCGGCAGCTTGTCCACGGCGCCCCGCTGCTCCGCCGCCGCTCCGCGGACTTCCGGCAGCCAGATGCGCGCGGCACCGGCATCGCGCCACAGCGTCACGAGCTTCGACACCTTGCGCGCCGTGGCGATGCCCTTGAACCACTCATCGCGCACCCGCTCCGCCGACAGCTGGGCGAGACCCTGGGCGTTGGCCTGGGCCGCCTCCCAGGTCTGGCTGTGAATGCGGAAGTCGAACCGGGCGCTGAAACGGAGGGCGCGCAGTATGCGCAGGTAGTCTTCCTGGAACCGCCAGTTGGGATCACCCACGGCGCGAATCAGCTTGCGGTCGAGATCGTGTGCCCCGTTGAAGGGATCGCGCCACTCGTGCCGCAGCGGGTGATAGGCGATGGCGTTGATCGTGAAGTCGCGCCGCGCGAGATCGTCGGTGAGCGACACGCCGAACGCAACCTGGGCGTGCCGGCCATCGGTCTGCACGTCCTTCCGGAACGTGGTCACCTCATGCGGCCGGCGATCGCTGTCCAGCACCGCGACGGTACCGTGCTCGATTCCGATCGGGATGGTGCGGCGGAACGTCTGCTGCACCACGTCGGGAGTCGCCGCCGTCGTCAGGTCGAAATCATGGTTCTCGAGGTGCAACAGGTTGTCCCGCACGGCGCCGCCCACGCACCAGGTCTCGTGGCCCGCCTCCTCGAGGCGGCGGGCGATGTTGAGGACCTCACGCGGGATAGGGAGCGTCTCAGGGAAGTGAGCGCTCACCCGCACAGCACACTCCCGCCGTTCACATTGAGGATTTCCCCCGTGAGGAAGCGGGCGAGGTCGGAGCAGAGAAACACGATCGGCCCTGCGATCTCTTCGGGCGTGGCGACCCGTCCCATAGGAATGGTGCGCTCGATGGCGCGCCGGCCTGCCCCCCCGTCGGCCGCGTACGGCACAGCCGACATCTCGGTGTCCACCCATCCTGGTGCGACGCAATTGACGGTGATACGCGGCGCCAGCTCGACCGCCAGCGACTTCGTAAACGAAATCACGGCTCCCTTCGTTGCGGCGTAGTCGGCGTGAAATGCCTCGCCCCGCTGCCCGGCGGTCGACGCCACGAGGACGATGCGGCCGCCGTCGGGTAGATGCGGGATCGCGGCGCGCGCGACGAAGAAGACGCTGTCGAGGTTGGCGCGACGCGTCCGCTCCCACTGCTCGGCCGTCATCGCGGCGACCGCCTGCGGAGTCGGGGGCCAGATGCCGTGATTCACGACCAGCAGGTCGAGCCCGCGCTGGGCGACCTCGGCCACCACGCGCTCCGCCGCGGCCGGGTCGCCGAGATCGCCGGCGACCGCTTCGGCCTGCCCCCCGGCGGCGCGAATCGCCGCCACCGTGGCGTCCGCGTCGTCGCGGCGCGTCGCATAGCCGATCGCCACGCCGGCGCCGGCGCGCGCCAGCAGCACCGCCGTCGCCCGGCCGATGCCGCGGCTGCCCCCGGTCACGAATGCCCTGAGGCCCGTGAGGTCGATCACCCCGCGAGGCGCTCCTCGATCCAGGCGCAGATGAGGTGCTCGATGGCGAGATGCAGCTCCTGAATCCGCGCCGTATCGTCGCTTGGAATGACGAGGGCGATGTCAGCCAGCTCGCGCAGCGGGCCGCCGGACTTGCCGAGGAAGGCGATGACGGCCACGCCCCGCGCGCGCGCGGCCTGGGCGGCGCGCACGACGTTGGGACTCTCTCCGCTGGTCGAATGCAGCACCAGGAGATCGCCGGGACGGGCCAGCGCTTCGACCTGGCGCGCGAACACTTCGTCGAACCCCATGTCGTTGGCGGCCGCGGTGAGCAGCGAGGTGTCGGTGGTGAGCGCCACGGCGCGAAGCGAAGGACGCTTCGTTTCGTAGCGGACGACGTACTCGGTCGCGACGTGCTGGGCGTCGGCCGCGCTGCCGCCGTTGCCGGCGAAGAACAGGGTGCCGCCGTCCCGCAACGCTGCTTCGTACCGTGCCGCGATGGCGGCGATGGTCTCGGCCTGCTCGGCGGCGACGCGACCCGCGAGCGCGGCGAGCGTCCCCAGACCCTCCCGCACGCGATCTGGTGTCACGCGCCGCCCCCCCGCGCCGCCCGGACGAAGCCGTCCAGCGTGCGCGCGCTGTCCACCGCCTCGCCCTCCAAGGCGTTGCCGATCACTACAAAATCGGCACCGGCGCTCCGCGCGGCGGCGACGGCGTCGGGTGTGCGAATCCCGCCCCCGACGAACACCGGCACGGTCGCATCGGCGATGGTGGCGCGGCAGGCCGCGATCACCGCCGCTGGAACCGGACGCTCGGCGCCGCTGCCGGCGTCGAGATAGACGGCCTGCATCCCGATGAGCCGCGCCGCCCGCGTGTGCGCCGCGGCCAGCTCGGGCTTGTCGGCGGGCAGCGGGCGCGTCTGGCTCACCGCCTCGACACTCGTCACGCGTCCCCCGTCGATGAGAATGTAGGCCGTGGACAGCGTCGCCACGGGGTGCCGCTGCAGGAACGGCACCGCGCGGACGTGCTCCTCGATCAGGTACTGGGCGTTGCGACCGGAGACGAGTGAGAGAAAGAGAATCAGATCGACCTGATCGGTAAGCTGCATCGCCGAACCCGGGAACAGCGCGACCGGAAGTCCCGGCGCAGCCGCGCGCACCGCCGCGGCGACGCGGTGTGTCTCGCCGCCGCCGTCGAACGACCCGCCGATGAGAAGGCCGGCGGCGCCCGCCTGGAGGACAGTGTGAGCGAGCCCCGCCGCCTGGTCGGGAGCGGTGCACCCCGGATCGATCAGCACCAGCAGCCCGGGGCGACGGGCGAGCAGGTCCGTCATGCACCGCCGCCCGCGATGCGCTCCGCCAACGGGACCTGGCCGCCGGCGTCGAGCTCGGCTTGCGCCTCGAACGCGTAGGTCACGAGCGCATCGGCGGCGAGCAGATCGAGCGCCAGCTCCCGTCCCCCATCCGGCCGCGCCAGCACGCGGTCGAGCAGTGCACGTCCGGCGAGGGCCAGATGATCGGGGAGACTCGCGGGCGAGTCGGTGAGCCAGCGCGTCATCGGCTCGACCAGCGTCGGTGGCGCGGCAGGGCGGCGCGCCGCGAGCCAGGCCATGACCGCGTCGCGCGTCACGCCGGGAGATAGCGCTTCACGATGGACGGGGTGGCGGCACGCGTCGCCGGGAGTCGCGTCGCGTCGTCGACGCCACCCGAAGCGAAATGCGGCTTCCCGCCGCCTTTGGCCCCCGTCGTGGCTGCGAGCTCGCGTGCGATGTCCCCGGCCTTTACGCCCCGGGCCACCAGGTCGTCGGTTACGGCGACGTGGATCCCGGGCCGGGTTCCGCCGCTGAAGAGCACGCGTACCGCCTTCTTGTTCTTCTCGCGAAAGGCATCCATGGTCAGCGCGATTTGGGCGCGATCGTCGAGGTCGGAGTCGGCGATATGCAGCTCGACGTCTCCGATCCGCTCCACGACGCCCTGCGCTTCCGGCGACCCGCCTGAGCGGAGCAGCTCCTCGACTCGTTTCTCGAGTTTGCGATTCTCCTCCAGCAGCGTTTCGATGCGGTGCATCAGGTGCTCGGGCTGCGTCTTGAGCACAGCCGACGCCTCGCCGAGGCGACGCTCCAGCTCGCGCGAGAGGCGGTAGGCCGAGGGCCCCGTGATCGCCTCGATGCGCCGCACCCCCGCCTGCGAGCCTGTCTCGTGGGTGAAGCGGAACAGCGCGATCTCCCCCGTCGAGTCGACGTGCGTTCCCCCGCACAGCTCGAGCGAGACCCCGGCCACATCGACCACGCGCACGCGGTCGCCGTACTTCTCGCTGAAGAACGCCATCGCGCCCAGAGCCAACGCGTCCTTCTTCGCCATCTCGCGCGTCGTCACCGGGAGACTCTTCCAGATGTGCTCGTTGACGATCTCTTCGATCCGCGCCAGCGTTGCCTTGTCGATCGGGCCGTGGTGTGTGAAATCGAAGCGCAGCCGCTCGGGGGCGACGACGGAGCCGGACTGGCGGACGTGGGTTCCCAGCACCTGCCGCAGCGCCGCATGCACCAGGTGCGTGGCGGTGTGGTTGCGCTCGATGTTGTGGCGCCGTTCCCGGTTGACCTGCGCCTGCACGGCGGTCGGCTCGAACGGCTCGCTGAAATGCCCCACGACGGCACTCGTGCCGTCGTGCTTCTCGACGTCCTCCACGGTCAGCTCCCAGCCCTCGCCCGCCACGACACCGGTGTCGCTCACCTGGCCGCCCGACTCGGCGTAGAACGGGTTTTCCTCGAGCACCAGCTCGAGCGCGTCGTCCGTCTGCCGGAACGCCAGGACGTCGGTCTCACTGTTCGTGCGCTCGTAGCCGACCCACTGCTGGTGACCCTTGGGCTTGACCGTGACCCACTCCCCTGAGCGGGCCGTCCGAACGGCCGGACCCTTTCCGCGGGCGGCGCGAGACCGCTCCCGCTGCTCGGTCAAGGCGCGCTCGAATCCGGCGGCGTCCACCTGCTGATTGCGCTCGGTGGCGATGAGCTGCGTCAGGTCGAGCGGGAACCCGTACGTGTCGTACAACCGGAACGCGTCCTCGCCGCTGATGACGCTCGAACCGCTCAGCTCGTCGAGGCGCTTCAGGCCGCCCTCGATCGTTTCGAGGAAGCGATCTTCCTCCGCACGGGTGACGCGGGCGATATGGGCGCGCTTCGCCTCGAGCTCGGGATACACGGAACGCATCAGGTCTACGACCTGGTCGGTGAGCTCGATGAGTGTCGGCTCGCGCCGACCCAGGAGCCAGGCATGCCGGACGCCACGGCGCAGGATGCGCCGCAGCACGTATCCGCGCCCGTCACTCGAGGGGTAGACGCCGTCGGCGAGTAGGAAGGCGACCGCGCGCGCGTGGTCGGCGAGGACGCGATACGGCGCCCCCGCGGGCCCGCGGTCGTAGGGGAGCCCCACCACGTCAACCGCCCGCTGAATGATCGGCGTGATCAGGTCGATATCGAAATTTGAGGGCACACCCTGCATCACGGAGGCGATGCGCTCGAGCCCCGCACCGGTGTCGACCGACGGCTTGGGCAGTGGCAGCCGCGACCCGTCGGGCTGGAGGTCGTACTGCATGAACACGAGGTTCCAGATCTCGAGCATCCGTCCCGCGTCGTTCAACCGGACGAACTCATCGCGGGTGACGTCACCGCGTCCGCGCTCGTGGCGCGGACGGAGATCGACGTTCAGCTCAGCGCTGGGACCGGCGGGCCCGGTATCGGCCATCTGCCAGAAATTGTCCTTGTCGCCCAGGCCGTAAATCCGGTCGTCCTTGATCCCCGTGACCTTGCGCCACAGCGAGCGGGCTTCGTCGTCGGTATGGTGCACCGTGACGTAGAGCAGGTCGGGATCGATGCCGAGCCAGTCTTTGCCGGTGACCCACTGCCACGCAAACTCGATCGCTTCGGCCTTGAAGTAGTCGCCGAAGGAAAAGTTGCCGAGCATTTCGAAGAAGGTGTGGTGGCGCGCGGTGTGACCGACCTGCTCCAGATCGTTGTGCTTGCCGCCGGCGCGCACGCACTTCTGGACCGTCACGGCTCGCGAAAAGTCGCGCCGTTCCAGCCCCAGAAACACGCGCTTGAACTGCACCATGCCTGCGTTGGTGAACAGCAGGGTGGGGTCGTCGGCGGGGACGAGGCTCGAGCTGGACACTTCGCGGTGCCCGTGGGCCGAGAAATACTGGATGAACTTGGCGCGGATGTCCGCCGATTTCATCCGGTCAAATATAGTAGCTCCTCCACGACCTTCCGTGTTTCCGCCCCGCGGTATCCGCGCCGGGCGAGATAGGCGAGGAGCCGGCGCCGCTTGGCGGTCGACGGCAGCGCGCCGAGCTGGCGCGCGCGGCGCTCGGCCACCTGGCGCAGGGCCGCGGTTTCGTCGATGCCTTCCGCAGCCAGCGACGCGGTCACCGCCGCTTCCGCGATCCGCTGGTCCACGCCCTGCCGCCGCAGATCCTGCAGCAGCCGCACCGCTCCCCGTCCCAGTTGCGCGCGAGTCGCCACGAAATGCTCGGCGAATCGCCGGTCGTCGAGCAGCTCCTGCGCCGCCAGCCGCTCCAGCGCCGCGTCGACGGCCCCGCCGGGGTGCTGTTTCTTCATCAGCCGGCGCCGCAATTCGGCGCGAGCATGGGGGCGACGCGTCTGGGCCCGCACGGCGGCCCGGTACGCCGCTTCGATGTCGGCCAGCTGCTGCAGCACGCCGAAGGTCGGGGGGTCGACGGCGGCGCCGCGCGAGAGCCCGAGTGGGGCGAGCGCCGCCGCCGGGAGCGATGCAAAACGCCCCCGATCCACTTCGACCACCTGGTAACCAGGCTGGCGTGGATCGGGGGCGAGATTGGTCACGACCGGCACGTCACTCCTCGCCGCTGGATGACTCCTCTTCGGCCGACGCGGCGGGCTTCACGCCGAGATGCTCCTTTACCCTGCCTTCGATCTCGAGCGCCAGGTCGGCGTGGTCTTTGAGGTAGAGCTTGGCGTTTTCCCTGCCCTGGCCGATGCGGTCTTTGCCGTAGGTGTACCAGGCGCCGGACTTGTCGATGATGCCCGCTTCGGCGGCGATGTCGACGAGCAGCGACTCGCGGCTGATCCCTTCGTCGAACATGATGTCGAACTCCGCCTGGCGGAACGGCGGCGCAACCTTGTTCTTCACGACCTTCACGCGGACATGATTGCCGATCACCGCCTCGCGCTCCTTGACGGGCGCGATGCGCCGCATGTCGAGCCGCACCGAGGAGTAGAACTTCAGCGCCCGGCCGCCGGTGGTCGTCTCGGGGTTGCCGAACATCACGCCGATCTTTTCCCGCAGCTGGTTGATGAAAATGACGGAGGTGCGGGAGCGGTTGATCGCGCCGGCGAGCTTGCGCAGCGCCTGGCTCATGAGACGAGCCTGCAGGCCGACGTGGGAGTCGCCCATTTCGCCTTCGATCTCGGCTTTCGGCACGAGTGCCGCGACCGAATCGACAACGACGATGTCCACCGCCCCGGAGCGCACCAGGATCTCGGTGATCTCGAGTCCCTGCTCGCCCGTATCGGGCTGCGAGACGAGGAGATTGTCGATGTCGACGCCGAGCTTCTTGGCGTACTCGACGTCGAGAGCGTGTTCGGCGTCGATGTAGGCCGCCGCGCCACCCGCGCGCTGCGCGTTGGCGACGACCGACAGCGCCAGGGTCGTCTTGCCGCTCGATTCGGGGCCGAAAATCTCGGTGACCCGGCCGCGCGGGATTCCACCCACGCCGATCGCGGCATCGAGATTGATCGCCCCCGTCGAGATCGCGTCCACCCGCACCCGCGGCGACTCCGATCCCATGCGCATGATCGAACCCTTGCCGCAGTTCTTCTCGATCTGGGCGATGGCCAGATTGAGGGCCTTCTTGCGCTCGTCGGTGAGCTTTGCCGACTCGCGATCTTCAGCCGCCATCGGGGTCCTCGTCATCGGTTGGGAGCCTCGCGTTGGGGTGGTGTGCGAGACCCGAATATATACCGAAACCGCTCCTACCGCCACCCCGGGCGAAACGCGTCTTCCAGGTGCTCCAGCTTTCCCTGCATGATGCCGATGCAGTCGAAGCGATAGATGTCCGACGGCAGCCCGAAGCGGTCGATCCAGGCGCGGGCCGCGCGGACGATCTCGCGCCGCTTCGCCCCGGTCACCGCTTCGAACGGATGCCCGAACGAATCGCCGCGCCGGGCCTTCACTTCGATGAACGCCACGAGCACTCCGCGCCGCGCGACGATGTCGATTTCGATCCGTCCCACACGCCAGCGATGCGCCAACACCAGCCAGCCGCGGCTCCCCAGGAAGCGGATCGCCGCTTCTTCAGCGGCGAGGCCCTGCTTGTGCCGCGGGTCGGTCCAATTCGACGGGTCGCTGTGGAGGCCGCGGTGCACGGGAGCAAGATATCGGGTCCCTTGCCGAGTGTGTCACCCGAAACGTGCGAGTGGGGTCGAGAA
>DATFSB010000438.1:0-6401 GCA_035262825.1 Gemmatimonadales bacterium
GCGCAGGTGAGCTTGGGACCGTGCGCCATTGGGCCTGCCTCGGTTCCCTGCTGGCAACCGCCGCCGGGGGTGCGGCGTGCTCGCCCTCCCGCGATTGGCCGGTGACCGGCGGCGATCCGGGGAACACTCGCTACTCCCCGCTCGGCCAGATCAACCGCGGCAACGTCGCGCGGCTGCGCCTCGCCTGGACCTACCACACCGGCGACGCGCCGCCGGACGGCCCGTCGGAGATCCAGGCGACGCCGATCGTGGTGAGCGGTGTGATCTACACCACGACGCCGGCGCTCGCCGTCATCGCGCTCCGTGCCGATCGCGGCACGCTCGTGTGGCGGTTCGATCCCTTCGCCCATCGCGCACGCGCATCGCACGTCAACCGTGGCGTCGTCTATTGGGCGGACGGCCGCGACCATCGCGTCTTCTTCACCGCCGGGCGCCGGCTGTACGCCCTCGATGCGCGCAGCGGCCGACCGATTCCGACCTTCGGTGACTCCGGTTCCGTCGACCTCGGCCTGGGACTGAGCCGCGACGTGAGCGATGCCTATCTCGTCGCGACCAGTCCCGGCGTCATCTACCAGGATCTCCTGATTCAGGGCACCCGCGTGGGGGAGGAAGAGGGCTCGGCGCCCGGAGACGTCCGGGCCTACGACGTGCGCAGCGGCAAGATCCGCTGGACATTCCATACGATCCCGCATCCGGGTGAGCCCGGCTACGGCACGTGGCCAGCCGACGCCTGGCGCACGGCGGGCGGCGCGAACTCGTGGGCCGGGATGAGCGTGGATGTGCAGCGGGGATTGGTGTACATCCCGACCGGATCGGCAACGCCGGATTTCTACGGCGGGGCCCGCAGCGGCGCCAATCTGTTCGCTAATTCCCTCGTGGTACTTGACGCGGCGACCGGCACCTGGCGCTGGCATTTCCAGACGGTGCACCACGATCTCTGGGATCGCGACCTTCCGGCCGCGCCCAACCTCCTCACCGTCACTCGTCAGGGCAAGCGCGTGGCCGCTGTGGCCCAGATCGCGAAGAGCGGCTTCGTGTTTCTGTTCGACCGCGCCAACGGGATGCCGCTGTTCCCGATTGAAGAGCTCCCGGTTCCGCCGTCCGATCTCGCCGGCGAGCATGCGTGGCCGACGCAGCCGATTCCGTTGCAGCCCGCCCCGTTCGCGCGGCAGGCCGTCGACGAGACGACGCTCACCACGCTTTCTCGCGCGTCCCACGCCGCCGCCCTGAGCCGCTACCACATGCTGCGCCACGGCTCACTCTTCTCGCCCCCGAGCCGCGAAGGGACGATCGTTCTCCCGGGGTTCGACGGCGGCGGGGAGTGGGGCGGTGCCGCGGTCGACACGGCAACGGGCGTGTTGTACGTCAACGGCAGTGACGTCCCCTGGATCGCTGCGCTGCGTCCCGTGGCCGCGATGTCGCGCGCCGTAGCGCAGGCGCTGACCGGAGCGGCGGTCTACGCCGCCGCGTGCGCCGACTGTCACGGAGCGGACCGCCGCGGCCGCGAGCGCGCTCCGTCGCTCGAGCATGTGAGCGCGCGACTCTCGGCGGATCAGATCGGGCAGGTGTTGGCGTACGGCCGCGGCTTCATGCCCTCGTTCGACAGGCTCTCGGGTGCGCAGCGCTGCATGGTGACGGCGTATTTGCTCGGCATGCCTGCTCCACCATCGACCTGCACGGCGAGCGCGCAACCGGCGCAGTCGGCGCCCCAGTCGCCTTATGAATTCGCCGGATACGAGCGCTGGAGAGACTCGAGCGGCTACCCGGCGGTGAAGCCGCCCTGGGGGACGCTCAGCGCGATCGACCTCAACAGCGGCGCGTATCGCTGGAGAATCCCGCTGGGCGAGCACATCGAATTCGGGGACTCCGGCCGGACGACCGGGACCGAGCAATACGGGGGGCCCATCGTAACGGCCGGGGGACTCGTGTTCATCGCCGCGACGACGGATGCGAAGTTTCGCGCCTTCGACAAGACCACCGGGCACCTGCTCTGGGAGGCCACACTCCCCGCCGCCGGCTTCGCGACGCCGAGCACCTTTTCCGTCCATGGGAAGCAGTTTGTCGTGATCGCCGCCGGGGGCGGCAAGCTGGGGACGAAGTCGAGTGACACGTATGTCGCCTATGCGTTACCGTGAGAGCATGAAAATCTCTCTGTTATGCGTCGCCGTTGGGTGCGCCGTCTCCGGCACATTGTCCGGACAGACCGGCCACTTCCCACCCGATTCGCTCATCAACGTAAAAGTGATCCCACGCACGACGCCCGTCATCCAGGTGATCGGACAGATGCGCAACATCACCTCCGCGTTGGGCGTGCGTTGCCCGTTCTGCCATGTTGGCCAGGAGGGCCAACCGCTCGAGCAGTTTGACTTCGCCAAGGACGAGAAGCGCACCAAGCTCGTGGCGCGTCAGATGATGAGCATGGTTGCGGAGATCAACCGGCGACTCGATACCATCCCCCAACACGAGCATGAGCACGGTATGGAGGAGCAGCACCTGCAGGTCACCTGCATGACGTGTCATCGTGGGATCAACCGCCCCGAGCCACTCGAGACGCTGATGCAGGAGACCGCCACCGCGGCCGGCTCCGATTCCACGATTCGACTGTACCGTGCCCTGCGCCAGCGCTATTACGGGCGGGCGTCCTACGATTTCGGTGAGCCGTCGCTCAACATCGCCGCGTTCCGGCTGGGGCGCGCCGGCAAGTTCGACGAAGCGTTCGCGCTGCTGCGCCTCAATGAGGAGTTCTATCCGGGATCGTCGGGCATGTACGTGTTCCGCGGCAATATTCTCCTGATGCGCGGTGACTCGACCGGCGCGGCGAACGCCTTCCGGGAAGCGATCCGGCGCGATTCCACCAACATGGAGGCGAAAGATCGGCTCAAAACGATTGGGCACTAGCTTGCTCCTGATGACTGCCTCAGTCACGCTGGGCGCCCAGCAAGTGCCGCTCGCCGGCGGAGCGAATCGGTATCCACATGCCGCGGAGCCGATCGGAACGGTGCGGCAGATCTACGACGGTGCGCTCACCCCCGAGCTCGCCGTGCACACGTTTCGCAATATCGACCGGCTGTTCCCGACGCGGCGGATTCCCGCTGCAGCGACGCCCGTGTCGCTGCCGTCTGCCGCCACGCCGCTCAGTGACGTCCAATTCAGCGACCGCGGAACGGTGCATCACCTCGAGGATTACCTCGAGCTGAATCGCGTCGCCGGGTTGCTGGTACTCGACCACGGTCGCATCGCGCTCGAGCGCTATCGCTTCGGGAACGGTCCCCACACTCGCTGGATGTCGATGTCGATCGCCAAGTCGATCACCTCGACGTTGATCGGCGCGGCGCTGAAACAGGGAGCGATCGCCAGCCTCTCCGACTCGGTCACGCACTACGTGCCGGCGCTCGCCGGCAGCGCGTACGCGGGGGTGACGATTCGCGACGTCCTCATGATGGCGTCGGGGGTACGCTGGAACGAGACGTACACCGATCCCGCTTCGGACCGGCGCCGGCTTCTGGAAGCACAGATCGCTCAGGTCCCGGGGTCCACCCTGGCGGTGATGCGCAGCCTGCCGCGAGCGGCCGCTCCCGGGACCGTCAACAACTACAACACCGGAGAGACACAGGTCGCCGCCCTGGTGCTGCGCAGCGCCGTCGGAAAACCGCTGGCAACCTACCTCGGCGAGCGGATCTGGAGTCGGGTCGGAATGGAGGCAGATTCGTACTGGTGGCTCGATGCTCCCGATGGCGTCGAAATCGGCGGCAGCGGCATCAGCGCGACGCTCGAGGACTATGGTCGCTTCGGTCTCTTCATGCTGGCCAACGGTGTCGCCGCGGGTGATTCGATCCTTCCCGCCGGCTGGGTCCAGGAAGCGACGACACCGAAGGTGCTGCGCGACGGCACGCCGCTCGCCTATGGCTATTTGTGGTGGACCGCTCCGACGCCGGATGCGCGCAGGGATGGGGCGTTTGCGGGCGAGGGCATCTACGGGCAGTTCCTGTACATCAACCCGGCGGCGCAGGTCGTCATCGTGGTATGGAGCGCCCGTGCGCGACCGGTAGGGGCCGATGCGATCGACGACTGGGCGTTCTGCGACGGCGTCACCGCCATGCTGCGACGACCCCGTTGACGCTCACCCGGATGTCTGGAGCACCGCCAGGGTGTTGCCGGCCGGATCTTTGAACCAGGCGATGTCCGGACCCATGTTCATCGAGCGGCCGCGCAGGACGCCTTTCTCGTCGATCGGCATCCCTTCGTAACGCTCGAATTTCACCCCTCGGCCGATGAGCTCGTCCACCGCACCGTCGATGTCATCGACGACCAGGTTGAGCATCGTGTAGGTCGCCGGTTGGTGATTCTTCTTCGCATACGCCAGGACGCTGCCGCCGCCGGGCAAGTGGATCCTGAGCCCCGGGCCGTCGTCGACCACCCTGAGGCCGAGAGTATCGGCATAGAAGGCTCTGGCCTGACTCAGGTCGTCGACGGAGAATCCGCTGAATGCTGTCTTGGTCTCGAGCATCGTATCGCTCCTGCGTGTTCAGAGCTTGTACGTCTGTTTCGCAAGGTCATAGGCGAGCGCCCGCGCCATGCGGCGCGCATCGTCCATCCCGATCACGTGCCGCGCCACCAGACGCCCGAGGAAGTTCGCGTCCATGCGGCGTGACAGATCGTGCCGCGCCGGAATCGAGCAAAACGCGCGCGTGTCGTCGGTAAAGCCGGCTGTCTTGTAGATCCCGGCCGTCTCGGTGGTCCGCGCGCGGAACCGCATCATGCCCTGCATCGAGTCGTGAAACCACCACGGCGCCCCGAGCCGCACCGCCGGATAGTGACCGGCCAGCGGGGCCAGCTCGCGGCTGTACGCGGACTCATCCAGGGTGAAGAGCACCAGTGTGAAGCGGGGATCGTTGCCGTAGGCGTTGAGGAGCGGGCGCAGGTTGCGGGTGAACTCGGTCGCGATCGGGATGTCGCCGCCCCGGTCGGGACCGAACCGGTCAAACACCATGCGGTTGTGGTTGCGCAGCGCGCCGGGGTGAATCTGCATGACGAGACCGTCGGCGGTGGACAGCCGCGCCATTTCCATCAACAGGTGTGCTTCGAAGCGCCGCTGGTCCGAGGCCGTGGCTTCCCCTGCGAGTGCCTGCTGGAACAGGCGCTCGGCGTCGGCGGGAGAGAGCGCCTCGGTAAACGGCTCGAGCACGCCGTGATCGGTGGCCGTCGCCCCGAGCTCGCGGAAGTACCGGCGGCGCTGCTCGAGGGCGAGAACAAACTCCTCGATCGTGCCGATCGCCGCGCCGCCGGCGCGAGCGAGGCCGTCGAGCTCCGCCCGCCAGCCGGGAGCGGCGATCTGGAATGCCGCATCGGGTCGGAACGTCGGGATCACCCGGCCCTTCCAGCCCGAGCGGCGGATGGCGCCGTGGTGCTCGAGCGCGTCGCTCGCCTTGTCCGTCGTCGCCAACGCTTCGATCCCGAAACGGTCAAACAGCGCACGCGGCGTGAATTCAGGGGCCGCGAGCCGCGTGGCAATTTCGTCGTACACGCGCCCGGCGGAGTCGCCGTCGAGGCGTTCGCGGATGCCGAACACCTCGTGCAGCTCGTGATCGAGCCAGGCACCGGTGGGAGTCGCCAGGAACAGAAAGGAATGCTCGGCAAAGCGCTGCCAGATGGCGCGCGGATCGGTCTCCACGACGGCGTCCTCCCGCGTCGGCACGCCGAGCGACTCGAGCGGGACCCCGTGCGCATAGAGCACCCGCAGGATGTAGTGGTCGGGGGTGACGATGAGCGATGCGGGATCGGGAAACGGCTCGTTGTCGGCGAGGAGGCGGGGATCGACGTGCCCGTGCGGCGAGATGATCGGCAGCCCGCGCGTCTCCTCATAGAGCGCGCGGGCGGCACGCCGGACCGAGGGCTCGGGATCGAAGCCGCGGTCCTCGTGCGGCGCAGTGTCCTTCATCTACACGACGGGCATCCAGCCCGGGGCGTACTCCCGCTGCCACTGCTTCATGGCGTCGGCATCATCGATGATGTGCCCCGAGGCGTCGAGATGCAGTGCCCGCCCCGTACTCTGCGCAATATTGCCGAGGTGGCAGAGCAGCACGCTCTTCGCGCCTTCAGCGATCGGCTGGTGCAGCGCGGCGCCGGTGCGCACGGCGGCGACGAAGTTGGCGATATGCACCGCCGTCATTTCGTCGTCGGCGACCACGTTCAGCGGATCCGCCGGCTTGGCGGCCTTGGCTTCTCTGATCACCTGGCCTTTCTGATCGTAGACGACGTAGCCGTCGCGATCGACCACCACGCTTCCATTCGTTCCGAGGACCGAAACGCCGCGCGAGCGCCCGAACATCGGCAGCCCGTTGCAGCTCTGTCCCTGCCAGATGATCGTCTTGCCGCCGGCGAACTCGAATGTGACTTCCTGT
>DATFSB010000439.1:0-4642 GCA_035262825.1 Gemmatimonadales bacterium
CATGATGGTCGACGGCCCGGACAACTCCGTCTACGAGGTCAACACCGAGGCGGTGCCGCTCGGCGCCGCGAATCCGCACGGCAACGCCTGGGTCGCGCGGCGCACGCTGCTCTCGCGCGAGTCCGAGGCCCAGCGCCTCGTCGACCCGCTCGCCGGCCGTTACTGGGTCGTCACGAATCCGGCCGTCACGAACTCACTCGGTCAGGCGGTCGGCTACAAGCTGGTGCCGGGCGAGAACGTCGGGGCCTTCGCGCATCCCGAGTCGTCCATCGCGCGCCGTGCCGGTTTCATCACGCGACACCTCTGGGTTACGCGCTATGACCCGGCCGAGCTCTTCGCCGCAGGCGACTATCCGAACCAGCATCCAGGCGGAGCGGGGCTTCCGACGTACGTGAAGGCCGACCGGAAGCTCGAACAGACCGACGTCGTCCTCTGGTACAGCCTGGGCTCACACCACATTTCGCGTCCCGAGGAATGGCCGGTGATGCCGGTCAGCTACGCGGGCTTCCAGCTGAAGCCCGCAGGCTTCTTCGTCGGCAGTCCCGCGCTCGATGTGCCCGCGGCGTCTCACAACGGCCACGGTGGTGCTCCTCACTGCCACTAAGTGGACGGGGCGCCCCGCTTCAACAACGCCGCAGCTTCCTTCGCCACCGCCGTGCCCTCGAAGAAGCGCGGGTTCTGCGTGCCCCACAGCCGCACGGCGTTGCCGAAGACGAAGTCGTGGAAATCGCTCTCGGTGATGAGCCCGTCCTCGACCAGCTCGAACGCCTCGGGCAGCGGGTCGCGCATGTCGACGACGTCGAAATGCCCGATGTCGGAGCTGTAGATCGCGTTGATGCGCGCGCCCAGTGGCATCGCCTTGCCGAACGCCACCGCGTTCATCCGGTCGTCGGCCTCGCAGCCGAAGTAATACGGCGTGGCGTAGAGGTCGAGCCAGTCCTGCTTCTGGGTGATGTGACAGTGGATGTAGTCGTCGGGCGGCATCCCGCCGGTGAGGAAGTCCTCTTCGAGCGGCCAGCCGTCGCGGCGGTCGAGCTCGGCGGCGATGTCGGCGTAGCCGTATTTGTCGACCAGCTCGCGCAGCAGGGGGCGATCGAGCTTGGTCGGGTCCATGTTCGCCAGGCCCTTGGCGCCGCGCCGCTCCCAATGCTCGATCAGGTCACAGAACAGCTGGCAGCCCCAGCCGACGCCGCCCTCGAGGAACGCGAAGCGCAGGTCGGGAAAGCGCCGGGTCACGCCGCCGAGGAACAGCGCCTTGGCGACGCTGTGGCCTGCTGCGGCGAAGTGACCGATGTGATTGAAGGTGAAGTTGGACGGACTGTTGCGCTCGCCATAGGAGCGGCCGCCGGTATGGAAGGTCGGCGCGATGCCGAGCTCGCGGCACTTCTGCCACAGCGGATCGTAGTCGTACTCGCTGTCGAGGCCGAGCTGATCGAAGCCCAGGGCATAGCGGGCGAGGTCGGCGGGCGCGCCCTTGGCGTGCGGAATCGGCCGGCGCACGCCGCTGCCGAACATGCAGACTTTCGAGCCCAGCTGCTGGGTCACGAACTCGAGCTCCTCGATCGCCTCGTCCGGCGTGTGCACCGGGATCACCGCGACCGGGGTCAGCTTGTCGCCGAGGTCCTTGAAGTACTCGTGGGTGACGACGTTGAAGCCGCGGATCACCGCGCGCCGGGTCGCGTCATCGGCGATGCGCGGGATGCCCAACCCCGCGGTCGGGTAGACGATGCCGAAATCGATGCCGAGCTCGCCGAGCCGGTCGTAGAGCATCCTCGGCATCATCGCCGTCGCGCGGTCGCGGGTATTGGTCGATTGCCGGCCCCAAAAGCCCTCCATCGCGACGCCGCGTTCCGTGCGCTGCTCGAGCGTCATGCTGAGCGAATCCGGAATGCGACGTTGCGACTGCAAGAACCCGTTGGCGCCCAGGTCACCCGTGACTTTGCGAATTCGTTCGGCAAAGACCGGGGTGTACTCGACCCAATGTCCGTCGCCGTCGATGACGGGGTGCGTGAGGCTCTTGCGAATCTCCGCGGGCGTATGCTGAACGCTCATCTGACGTCTCCCGGAAAAGCGAAGTGCGATGTGACGCGATGGTATGCCCCGCAACAAACCAAGTCAAACCAGGTCACACCTTCCCGGCGGCTCGCTCACATCTCGCGGTATTCTAAGGAACCCTGACATGAGTCTCGCAGCCGCCAAGACCGAGTCCCCGGCCCCGGGCCGCATTCCGGTGCTCGATATCGCCGCGTATCTCGCCGGCGAGGCGGGAGCGGCAGGGCCGCTGGCGCGTGCCATCGCCCGCACGTGCGAAGACACCGGGTTTCTCGTCGTCGCCAGTCACGGCGTGCCGCAGCCTCTGGTCGACGACACCTTCGCTGTGGCCCAGCACTTCTTCGCGCGCCCCGAACCGGAAAAGCTCGCGCTCAAGGTCGGCAAGTACAACATTGGCTACCTGCCGTTCGGCGGGCAGGTCGTGCGCCATTCGCCGGTCAACAAGAACACCAGGCCGAATTTCAGTGAGAGCTTCTACATCACTCGCGACCGCGCCCCCGACCACCCCGACATCGTCAACGAAAAGCCGCTTGTCGGGCTGAACCGCTGGCCCGAGGACATGCCCGAATTCCGCGCCGCGACGACCGCGTATTACCGGGCGATGGAGGCGATGACGACGCGGCTGGTGCCGCTGTTCGCGCTGGCACTCGACCTGCCGGCCGACTATTTCGCGGCGGCCTTCGCCGAGCCGAACTGCACGATTCGTCTGATCCACTACCCGCCGCACCCGTCGCCCGAGGACAACGAGTTCGGCCCGCATACCGACAACAACTTCATCACGTTCCTGGCGCAGTCGAAGCTCCCGGGCCTCGAAGTGCGCACCGCGGAGGGCGACTGGATCAGGCCGCCCGCGGTGCCGGGTACGTTCGTGGTCAATACCGGCGCGATGCTGGCGCGCTACTCGAACGATCGCTTTCGGGCGACGCCTCACTGCGTCATCAATCGCAACGATCGCTCGCGCTACGCCTGCCCGTTCTTCCTCGGGCCGAATCACGACGTGGTCGTCGAACCGGTCCCAAGCTGCGTCGGCCCCGACAACCCGCCCAGATACGAGCCGACCACCTACGGCGCCTTCACCCAGCGCCTGCTGACGCTCAACTTCGCCCACCGCCAGGCCGGCGGCAGCGGCGCGTACGCGGGGTAAGGCCGGGCACGGAGGGTCCGCCCTCTAGCGACTCCAGCGATCGCGCATCACGAATCGCTCCAGCGGCGGGCGCCGGTTGGGACCATACTCGCGGTCCGGCCAGCCAAGCGGGATGATCGCCGCGCTCTCGACGTGGTCAGGAATGCCGAGGATTTCGTGGATACGGGCCTTGCGCCTGCGGTGCAGGGTCGTGAGTACCGTTCCAAGCCCGAGGGCTCGCGCCGCCAGCATGAGGTTCTGCACGCTCGGGTAGATCGAGGCGCCGGTCTGGAACCCGGCCTGACCTGACGCGGGTGTGTCGACGCAGGCGACGATCAGCACGGGCGCGGCCGAGAGCGGCTGACGCGGCCCGCCCGCCGAAGGCGGCCTGTCGCGGTAGGTGTCGGCCCGGGCCTCCTCGTACACCTCGCTGACAGCCCGCTTCACCGCCTGGTCGCGGATCACGATGAAGTGCCAGGGCTGGGTATTGGAGCCGGAGGGCCCGTGGATCGCGGCGGTCAGGACCTGAACGACCAGCGCGTCCGGAACGTCCTCATCGGTGAAGCTGCGGATCGCGCGCTGGCGGCGAAACAGCTCGTGCACGTCGCTGACCGGCTTCATCCGGCGCCTCCCGGCGTCGGAACACCGATCGACTTCAGCCGCGCGTGAGCACGTGCGGCGCGGGCCTTGAGGCCGTCGAGGTAGGTGCTGGTGTCGGTGCCGGGGAGATTCAACACCTGGCAGCCGAGTTTCCAGTATTCCTCGATCTGCGCTTCCGTCTCCGCGGAGCCTCTGGCCAGCTTGCCGTGCTTCCGGCAGGTCTCCGCGATGGTGCGCACGACCTCCTTGAAGCGCGGGTGATCGAGCTGCAGATGGATCCCGAGGGCTCCGCTCAAGTCGGAGTGGCCGTAGGCGATCATGTCGATGCCTTCGATGGCAGCGATCGCGTCGACGTTCTTCAATCCCTCGAGCGACTCGATCGACGGGCAGAGGATGACGTTCTCGTTCGCCCAGGGGGCGTATTCGGTCTGGTAGCGATTTCCGTAGCCCCGGTAACCTGTGTGGGGTCCCATCCCGGACATCCCGCGGCTCCCGGTCGGGGGGTACTTGGCTTCGCGCACGATCGCACGCGCTTCCTCCGCGTTGTCCACGCCCGAGATCTGGATGCCCATGATGCCCTGATCCAGCATGAGCGGGATGTGGTGAACGAACGCCTTGTGGATGCGCACGATCGGTGACACGTTCGTGGCCGCGAACCAGCCCGCGAGATCGGCGATGGTCTCCAGATCGAACGCGCCATGTTCCATGTCGATCATGCAGTAATCGAACCCGGACAGCTCGATGATCCGGGGCACGCCTCTCGAGGCAAACTCCTTGAGCCCGGTGCCGAGTGCGGCGCGTCCCTCACGCACGGCTCTGCGGATGCTGTTCTCTTTCACATCTCACCTCCCGCTGGGATTTCTCAGG
>DATFSB010000440.1:0-3330 GCA_035262825.1 Gemmatimonadales bacterium
GTGCCGTACCTGATCGACGCCTGCCAGGCGGTGGGACAGGTGCCGGTCGACGTGGAGGCGCTGGGGTGCGATTACCTCGCCGGCACGGCGCGCAAATGGCTGCGTGGCCCGCGCGGCGTCGGGTTCCTGTACGTGTCGGACACGGCGCTGGCGCGCGGCGACCACCCGCTGTTCGTGGACATGCGGGGCGCCGTCTGGACCGGCGCCGACGCGTTCCGCCTGTTCGACGGCGCGCGTCGTTTCGAAAACTGGGAATTTTCCCACGCACTGGTGCTCGGCCTCGGTGCGGCGGCGCGCTACGCGGCCGACGTTGGCGCGGCGGGGATGGTGCGCGCCCGCGCGCTCGCGACACGGCTACGCGAGCGTCTCGCGCAGATCCCCGGCGTCCTCCCAATGGATCGGGGCGCGGAGCGCGGCGCCATCGTCACCGTCACCACTCCGCAGCGGGAGCCTGCCGAGCTGAAGGAGCGGCTCCGTGCCCGTCATATCAATACCAGCGTCTCCGACCGCGATGATGCCGTGATCGACATGGACGAGAAGCGCGTGGCGTCGGTGCTGCGGTTTTCCCCGCACTACTACAACACGGAAGAAGAGCTGGAGACGGCGGCGTTGGCGCTGGAAGCGGAGTTGCGAGGAGGGTGATCGCGGCTCAACGCAATGGTAGCTCGACATGCAGGTGATCCGCCGTTCCGACGTGGCGTAACGTGCGGAATCCCATGAGCTCGAAATACCCCTGGACCATCAGGTTCACGATGAACCCGCGTCCCGCGGTGTGGATGTCCACCGCATGGACCCAGCCGTCGCGCTGTACGCCGTGCATCGTGTTGGCCAGCACCGGCAGACCCATGCGAGCATAGTCAGCCGCGCTGCGGCTCATGTCGGTGACGACGAGGCGGTCGTCGGCCAGGTCCAGTGTCGCCAGCGCCATGCGCAGCAGTGGATGGGTTTCGCGGTATTCGGCGCGAATCGATTCGCTCTGGGCGTGCGAGCGATCGAGATAGATCAATCCTCGAATCAGAAATCCTGCCACCAACGGCAGCGCTACCCAACGGGCGATCCATCCGAATCGAGCCTTCCCCGTGAACCGTCTGCTCGCGAGCGCTCCGTACAACGCGAAGACGCCGATCATGGCGACCCCAGAGGCCAGCAGCGCGAGCGACGAGGGCCAGTGAGCGGATTCGTACAGCAGCACCGCTCCTCGCACCAGGACCACGAACGGGAGCGCGATGACGGCGATGGGCGTCGCCAGCCGGAGCGCCAGCGCGACCCACAGGTGCCATCCCGCCGGGCGGCGCGAGGGGAGGGCCTGAGCGTGCGTGCGAATACACCACCTCAATTGGAGTTACTGAAGAATTCCGGGATCCGTACGGCAGTCGTGCCGAAAGGATTCAGTGACGTCTGGGTACGCCCAACAGGTAGGTGACACGGGACGGGAGCGGCGCCGCCCGCACCGTCCCGACCTCCCATTCGTACCCTTCCTGGAGGTCGGCCACGAGATCGTGCAGCTCCCGTGGCGTATACGTCCGCAGGCACGACACCGTGCCGTCGAACCACACCGCCAGCGGCACAACGGGAATCACAAAGGTCCAGAACAGCCGGCTCCACCGGAACGGCCGGATGAACGGCGTGAACAGCAGCACAAGCAACGGGAAAAACAGGATTCCCAACAGCGCGAGCGGGGACCGCCTGGTCACCTCGAACACCGCGATGCCCTGACGCGCCCGCGCCGCATCTGCGAGAATCGCCTGCGCCTCGCCGGGCGGAAAATGGTGCAGCGCGGTGAACAGCGTGCGGAACCCGGTAAGTCGACTTGGAACGGCCGTCGCGCTCACCGGTTCCAGGTCTCCCGCGATCGCGCCGCCGCTCGCGACCTGCAACCGCGCAAACGCCGCCCGGTTGGGGAACCAGTCGGTGAGCAGAACGCGCGGCGCAGGTCCCCCGACGGCCGGGATACGGCGGACCAGGTCCAGCCAGGGGCCGCCGCCCCCCGAGCAGAGATCGAGGATCCGGGATTCGGCCGCCGAGCTCAGCGCGCGCGCCAGGAGCGGCGCGGCGTTGCGGTACGGCGCGAACGTCTCCATCAGGAATCGCAGAAAGTCGGTCATGGCATCCCGGATGGACGCGGGACACCACGACTGATCCTCGATCTCGAACAGCTGCAGCCGCGGAATCAGGCCGCCTGTTTGCTCCCCAGGAACTTGCCGATCAACGCGCCGATGGCGCCGGCGACGGCCGTGCTCCCCGTCCCGACGGCGATGGTGGAGGTGGGCACATCACCCAGGACAACTGACAGGAGCGTGCCCAGCAGACCACCCGCTCCACCCGCCACCGCCCCACCACCTGCGGCTGCGGGATGCGGGGCACTGGCCGACCACAGACCGTTCAGGATCCCGGCGATCCCCCCGATCCCGGTCCCGGCAACGGGAAAGAGGTTGGCAACCGCCGGGACGTAGTGTCCGACGACGACCATGATGACTTGGAGGACGATACCGACGATCGCCGATTTCACCATCGGGTTGGACGCGGGTTGGTCCGGCACGGAGACTCCTGGCTGAGGGGTCGTTGCAACCTGCGACCCACGTTCGTGCCCGACTGCACTCGCCGCAAGTTCGGCCTGTCCGTGGGCTGAAGCCCCGGCTCGGCCACAACGCGCGTCCTTAAGGACGCTCGACTTCGCCGAGCCGGGCCTTTAGGCCACGGATCAACGAGGAGTTACGGCAAGCGCCGGCGCTCGAGTAGGGAATCCCAGGTCGCGAGCGCCGGCTTCGCCCCGAACGCCGAGTCGACCACGCCGAGATGCGCGAACAGCGGCAGGATCGATCCCGGCGGCAGGGTGAAGGAGGAGAGATCGAGGTCGGCGAAGGTCAGTTGAAACAGCGCCACCGATCGCGCCGAGTCGAGCAGCCGGGATTCGCGATCGAGATAGCGCACCTGCAACGCCGGCGACGAGACGACGGGGCCGGCCGATACAGAGGGCCAGCCTCCTTCGACGACCAGAGTGGGAGTGGAATGACCCGCGACGACGCGCGAGTAATAATCGAGCGGCAGACTCTCCGGAACCGAGAATCCGCCGAGATAGGGATAGGACGACAACCCGATCGCGTCGACGAAGGGGAAGTCGGCGAAATCCTGAGCGATGCCGACGAATCCCGTGTTTTGCAGCTTGCCCCAAGCGACCTCGACCTGCACGCTCACGTAGAGCGGCGGCGCACCGCTCAATCCCTGCAGCCGGGCTGCCGCGGCATTGGTCATCGCGACCACCGCCTGGTAGACCGAGTCCGCAGCCGCCGCGCGAATCAGGTTGGTCTCGGCGGCGAGACCGAGATAGGA
>DATFSB010000441.1:0-17392 GCA_035262825.1 Gemmatimonadales bacterium
CCGGGCGCAAACGTGGCGCAGCTGGTGAAAAAGGAAGGGCCGTTCCCGATCCAGAAGACCGAGCGGCTGCTGTTCGAAGCGCTGTCGGCGCTGGAGCATGCGCACAGCCTGGGCCTCGTGCACCGCGACATCAAGCCGGAAAACATGCTGATCGAGCCGGACGGCCGACTACGCATTACCGATTTCGGCCTGGCGCTGGCGCTGCGCGGCGAGCGGTTCGCGGGAGCGACGTCGCGCAGCGGCACCCCGCAGTTCGCGGCGCCGGAGCAGCTGCTTGGAGAGCGCGTCGAGCAGCGCGCCGATCTCTACTCCCTCGGCGTGGTCGCCTACTTCACGCTGCTCGGCCGGCCCCCGTTCGAAGGGACGACGCCGGAGGCGATCCTGGCGAAGCAGACCGTGGACGCCCTCCCCTCACTGCGCGAAGCACGGCCCGATGTGTCACGCGAATTCGAAGAGGTGCTGCGCCACACGGTGGTGTGCGACCCGTCGCAGCGCTACCCGACGGCGGTAGCGCTGCGGCAGGCGTTGGAGCAGGTGACCGGAGGAATCGTGAAGCGATTCCTCGGCTGGCTCAAGGTGAGCTGAGGTCTCCTACGCGGCCCCCAGTGCCGCCGCCGCCTTCTTCACGTCCCGCTGCTGTACCCACAGGATCGCCCCGAATCGCCCGACACCGGCCGTCACCGCGTCCGCCGCAATGACGTTCACCTTCGCCGCCGCCAGCCGGGCGTGAATCTCCGCCATCGCACCGGGACGATCGTCGCCATTGATCAGGAACGCCTTCTTGGGCCGACTGAGCTTCACCTTGGCCGCCTTCGCCGCAGCCACGAACGACGTCGCGTCCACGGGCACGAAGTCGAGCTGCACCGAGCGACCCTCCGGGAAGCCCGTAAACGCCAGCAGGTTGACCCCGGCGTCCCGCAGTGCACCGAGAATGCGAGCCCCTTCCCCGACCTTGTCCGGCACCATCGTGTAGTAGTAGTCCACAACCGTCACGGTGTCGCCCATAACCCCTCCTTGTCCGGCCACCAATCGCTCTTCCACGGCCCCACGTCAAGACGCTACATTCGACAAGGGTGACCGCGATGCAACGTAACCTGCTCACGTGCTGTGCGGTGCTGCTCGTCGGCTGCAGCGGCCTGTCGGTGACGAACCAGACGGGGAGCGGCGGTAACGGCGGTCCGACGGCGTCTCTGACGATCCAGAATTACTCGTATGCCCCTCCGACGATCACGGTCCAGGTCGGCACCAAGGTGACCTGGACCAACAACGGTCCCGCAGCCCACAGCGTGACCAGTGACTCGACGGGGTTCGACAGCGGTGCCCTCGCGGCGCCGATGGGGAACACCTACGGGGGGATGACGAGCGGCGGGATCTTTCAGGTGACGTTCAACACCCCCGGCAGCTACAGTTACCACTGCATGTTTCACGCACAGATGCACGGCACGATCACCGTGCAGTAGACCGCTACGGCCCGTCCGCCGCCCGGATCTCCACCGCGAGCGCGCCGGCGTTCTTCGTCAGCCAGGCAGTCAGCGCCAGCGGAAGATTTTCACTGCCACCACAAAACTGACGAGCCCCCATGTGCAGACGATGGCGATTGCGGAGCTCACCCGCGTGAGGGACGCACCGTCGACCATGACGGCGCGCAGCGCGTCGTTCAACGCCGTGAGCGGCAACGCCTTCACGAACGGCTGCATCGCGTCCGGAAACCGGGCGTAGGAGAAAAACGTCCCCGACAAGATCCACATCGGGAGCATCACGAGGTTCATCAATCCGGAGACGGCCTCGACCGTCTTCGCCCTGCTCGCCACGAGCAGCCCCAGTCCTGAAAAGGAGAATGCCCCGAGCAGCACGACCGTCGCGAGGCCGAGCAGCGTCCCGTGCACGCCGACGTGGAATACCCACCAGCCGAACCCGATCAGGGCGCCTACCTCGAGTACGAGGAAGACGAGCCGCGACAAGATGTAGCTCAGCAGGTATTCGCTCTTCTTCATCGGCGTCGCGAGGAAGCGCTTCAGCAGGCCCTTGGTGCGCGCCTGCACGACGGAGAACCCGACGCCCCACAGTCCGCTCCCCATCAGGTTCATCCCCAGAAGGCCGGGGATCAGGAAGTCGATGTAGCGCGACCCCAGCTCGACGACGCGGTCGTCCTGAACCACGACCGGGTCGGCCCTCCCGTGGGAGCGCTGCAGCGCCGCGTCGACCTCGAGCCGGGCGAGATGGCTCTCCGTCCGCGTCGAATCGTATCGATAGATGAGCGGCGTCCCGGGAATCACGAGCAGTGCGATCCGCCCGGTGCGCAGCGCGGCTCGCGCCTCAGCGCTGTCGAGCACCACCGCCGCAAGGCCCGGGGCCGAATCGAGCACCCGGCCGGCGACGCTGTCCCCCGCCCCGCGGGCCACGCCGACGCGCAGCTCGCCGGGCCCTCGATTCTTGAACGCGATGCCGAGCGCGAACGCGAGCACGATGGGAAAGCCGAACACCCAGAAGATCGCCTCGGGCTCGCGATAGAAGCCGCGCACCCAGGCGAGGGTCAGCTGAACCAGCGAACGCTCATTCATCGCGGATATGACGGCCGGTGAGCGACACGAACACATCCTCCAGCGACGCGTGATGCGTCGTCAGCGAGGCGAGATGCCGGCCGCGCCGCTCGAGCACCCCCATCATCGCGGGCAGCGCCTGATGCAGCTCGGTGACGGTGAGCGCGTAGATCCCATCGCGCTGCCGCAGTGCTTGCACGCCCGGCAATGATCCCAGCTCGGTTTCGAGATCGGCCCCGGATTCCGCCAGGGTGAACTCCACCACATGCTCGGCGCCGAGGCTGGCGATGAGCTCGCGCGGGGATCCGAGCGCGATCACTTTGCCGTGATCGAGAATGGCGACCCGGTCGCACAGGCGCTCCGCCTCTTCCATGTAGTGGGTGGTGAGCAGCACGGTGTTGCCGCGCGCGCGGAAGGTCTCGATCACCTGCCATAGCTGCCGCCGCGATTGCGGATCGAGGCCCGTCGTCGGCTCGTCGAGAAACAACAGCTCTGGCCGATTCACGAGGGCGCAGGCGACAGCAAGCCGCTGCTTCTGGCCGCCCGAGAGCTTCGTGTACCACGCCCGGCGCTTCTCTCCCAGCTCGACCAGCGCCAGGACCTCTTCCACGCCTTGCGGCTCCCGGTAGAAGCTCGCGAAGAGACGGATCGTCTCTTCCACGGAGAGCTTCTCCGGAAGCTTCGTCTCCTGCAGCTGGATGCCGAGGCGCTCGCGCAGCCGCCGGTCCGCAGTGCCGCCGGTCCAGGACTGACCCAGCACTTCCACGGTCCCGCTGTCCGAGGGCGTCAGCCCTTCGAGGATTTCGACGGTCGTCGTCTTCCCGGCCCCATTCGGACCCAGCAGGCCGAAGCACTCCCCCGTCTGGACCACGAGGTCCAGCCCGGCGACCGCGGTGACGTCGGCGTACCGCTTCACCAACTCGGCGCAACGTACCGCGGGCGGCCGCGCCCCCGCGGTCACTGCGCGTCCTTCTTGTCCTCGGGAGTCTGCGCCTGCACCAGGGCGCGATCGAGCTGGAAGGAGAGGCTCGCGATGCCGTCTTTCAAGCCGCGAATCTTCATCAGGAGACCCGTGGAGCGGTTCGCCATGGTGGAGAGGCCTCCGGCGACGTCCGCCACGGTGCCGACGTTCGCGCCGACCGCCCGGATCCGCATGCGGGACAGCTCCCGCGCGATCCGTGCGCAGATCTCCTGGAGGATCTGGGGGCGGGCCGCACGGTTCGCCTCCAGCTCCCCGACCAGCTTCTTGACCAGCTCCACGGTTTTCAGGAACCCGGTGATCTGCTCGACGCGCTGCGCCTGGATGGGGGTCAGCTTGGATTCAGCCATGGGTAGGGAAGATATTGCGTATCCCGGGCCGTGTAGTAGGATTGGGGTAGGTGGTGTGGGGGTGGCGGCACATGTAGGTGGTGACGCGGCGTCCGTCCCTTCAATGGCGCGCACCAAGTACAGTGCGGCACCCCACACCACCTTTCCGTTTCCCTTCCCTACTCCATAGCCTGCATGTGATGGGGCCCGGACGCAGTGGGCCGTATCGATGCGTACAGCGCCGCGCCGAGCGGAAAGCGACTCCCGTAGACGCCGCGCAGCGCAGGAGGTACGACGTTGACGGTTCCTCGCGCCCCCACACCGAGGACCATGCCTGCGTGGACCCGCAGCGTCCGGGCATAGCCGAGTGAGCACTCGCCGAGATCGCTCCATCCCATAAGCGTGGGCAGCGCGAGATCGAGCGATGATTTCTGAACGTATTCGACCCTGCCGAAAACGGTGTTCATACGGTCCAAGTCCACGCTGGCTTCGAGCAGCGCGCTGTTGGACCAGCGGCTCGCCCCGGAGGCGATGTTGGCCCCGTAGACCGCGGCGCCCGACCAGCGGCGACGACCCTCCCCTCCGCTCGCCAGCAGCGCCGCGCCCACCCGGTGCAACGAAGTCCCTGGTTCCAGGGCCTCGGGGCTCTTGAGGTATCCGAACCAGGCGCTCACACTCAGCCCGCGCGCGGGGTTGACGATCGCCCGCCCCGAGTACGAATCGAGCCGCCGGCCGTGGAAGTCGAAGTCGGTACGATTTTCATCCGGCTCCCGACCGTTGAACAGCGACCCCTCGAACTTGACCGCGCGCGTGTAGATCCCTGCCGTCGCGACTCCATACGTGACGTGGGCACCGTCCTGCCAATGGTGGCCGATCGGCGCGAGTGGATCCCACGCCGCCGAGGGGCGATGGGGATACGCCGGCGGCCCGAGCGCCGGCTCCCCCGCCGGAGCGAGGTACACCGACACCGCTGCCGTCCGGTTGATCGCCCGGTCGTACAGCAGCGCCGTCTCCATGAAGAGGTCGTGGGGATGCTGCCGGTCGTGCAGAGCGACACCGTGATTCGATTCTCCGGACTGCAACAGCAGCGGGTAGCCGCCGGCCCCAACGGTCGCCGGCTCGGCGCTGAGCATCACCCGCAGCTCGAGGCGCCCGCCGGCGGCAGCATGGGCGAGCGATGCCATTCCCCAGTTGATGAGCTTGGCCTCGGTGGCACCGCGCGGGCCACTCTGGGTGTCGAGCAGCAGCGACACCACGCCGTGCGCCATCACCGTCCACCCACCAAGCGGAACGTGGATCGCGTGCATGGGAGCGGCATCTGGAAGCCACGACGTTCCCGACCCAAGTCGACTCTCGGGGATTCCGAGCGGCAGGGTCGCTCCCCGCGACATCCCGCTCATGTCCATCTGCGCCGCGGCGCGCGCGAACGGTACCGCTCCCGTCAGCACGCCGCACAGCGCTGCAACAACACATCGCATGATGACACACCCTCGATCGATTGTCGGATGAGGCACCGCGGAATGCGGCGCCCGGGTCAAGCGATCCGAATCGAGGGTCTCGGGGGTGGGCCGGTTCGACCGGCAACGTAGGAGAGCCAGCGCGGAGCCCCAGTCCATCCGGCCCGCCGGACCTGTTGGCCACTTTGGATGCTCACCACGCCAGGCGTCAACGCGGGGACGGACGCCGAGCAGAGCTGCCCCGGTACGCAGTGCGCCTGCGAAGCGGAGTCATGACAGGGATCGTCGCTCGCCGATTCGAGATGGACCCCTCCCGTCCCTCCCGTCGACGCATGCATCGGACAGACAGGGCGATGCGTTGGGGAGCGTCCACAAGTCAGGGTGCCGCTCTGATAGAACGAGCTGACGAGCCAGGCGACCGCGCACAATCCCCGGAGCGCCCTCATCGCACGTCGATCGCCTCAGACAAGACGCGGCCATCGACGAGCGACAGCGGCGACAGCCCGAGCACCCGGGCGAGGGTTGGTGCGATGTCCACCGTATTGGCGCGGGCTCCATAGATGCCACCGCGCAACCCGGGCCCCCACAGGATCAACGGCACGTGCGCGTCGAGATCGCTCGGTTGGCCGTGCTCGGCGATTTGAATCCCGCTGGGCCATCCCCAGGCATTCCACTCGGCCAGCGTCACGACCAAAGCGGCGCCGGCGTCGGGGGAGAGATGGTGGAGCCAGCGCCGTGCGATCGGATCGGCGACGGTGTCCGCGGCAGCGATGGCGGCCGGCGTATCGACCCGCGCGACGCCCGCCACGGCGCGCAAGCGCCGCGCGACTACGTCGACGATACTGTCCGTGCGATACCCGAGCGCCGCGAGCCGCCCGTTGTCGCGCAGAAACAGAATCCCGGGGTCAAACACGAACCAGTCCCGCGGCGCGGGGGCGCCGGCCACGTGATCGAGCTGCTGGTTCACCGCGCTCAGCAGCGTGTCGACGTTCACGAACTGCGCCTGTGGGTGCCCGTGCAGACGGGAGAAGTCCGGGTACGGCGTCACCCCATGATCGGCGGTGAGCACGATCAGCAGCTTGTCGCGTCCGTAGCGGTCGAACAGCCGGCCGAGAAACCACGCGAGGTAGCGGTCGAGCCGCAGCACCTGATCGTGGATCTCGCGCGAGTCAGGACCGAAGGTGTGCCCGATGGCGTCGGTGGTCGAGAGACTGACGGCGAGCAAGTCGGTCACGTCGCCGCGGCCGAGGCGCATCGCTTCAGCGCCGCTGAGCGCGAAGGCCAGCGTGAGCGAGTCCATCGACGACACGCCCGGATACACGAGCGCCGCCCGCGCGCTGTCGGTGGGGAGGTAGTGCGGGAATGTCACCCCGTGCCCCCCGCTTTCCCACGGTACGCTGTCGGGCTCGGCGTACGCGCTGTCGGGCAACAGCAAACGATATTCGTGGCCCGCCGCCTTGAACGGGATGCGCAGTCCGTTGAACGCACGCACCCAGAGAGGGAGCGAATCCCGGTAGAACGTGCTGGTGGTGAACAGCCCGGCGTCGTACCAGTAGACCTCCTGCCGTGCCGAGCCGATCGGCAGGATCGCTCCCCGGTCTTTGCGCGAGACCGACAGCGCGCGGCTTGCCGCCGAGGTGGCGCGGAGCCAGTCGAACAGCGCCGTACCGCGGAATCGCTTGGGTGACGCGCCTGGGTTCCCCGTCACGAGCAGTGTCGTGGAGGAATCGATGACGCCGAGGGCATTGGTCATGATGCCGGTGTGCGCCGGCCAGCGCCCCGACAGCAGCGTCGCGTGTCCCGGTGCCGTCTCCGTCACGCCGTGATCCTGAAACGCGTTCGTGAACACGGCGCCCGCTTGCAGCAGACGAAAGCCCCCGGTGAGCTGAGTGCGCCAGCGCGTCAGGTAGTCGGGGCGCAGCTGATCGACTGTGATCATCACGACGAGTCTGGGCTTGGCTGGCGCGGGACCTCGACCGCCGAGCGCGGCGGAGAGGGTAGCGACGACGGCGATGATGGGCATGCCGGAAGTTAAGGCGAAGCAGCCGCCTCGGGGACGGGGGTGTCGTGCCGCACACGCCAGGAGAGTCCCAGCACCACGGCAACGATCGCCGCGGCGATCCAGAACGGGACGCCATGTCCGAAGACCTGGTAGACTGTCGTTGCCCCGATCGGGCCGATGATGGCCATGATGCCCCGGAACGTCTGCTGTACCCCCATCGTCAGACCCAGCTCGTGCTTGTCGCTCCGCTGGCTGACCAGCGACGACGTGGCCGGAAAAAGAAACGCGGTGCCGCCGGGAACGAGCAACAGGCAGAGGACGAAGACCGGGAAAAATCTGGGCAGCGGCAAAAGCAGCAGCCCGACCACCAGCAGACCGGCCCCGACACGCAGCGTCCGCAGCTCGCCGATCGCGGCGTTGAGCCAGCCGACGGGACCGATCCGCAGCACCACTCCAACGACGCTGAACACCGTGAACACATACCCGACGTTCTTCTCGGTGAAGCCGAAGGTATCGATCAGGTAGAGCGACATCACACCGATGACGACATTGAGGGCCAGCATCCCGACGGCGTAAATCCAGATCATCTCCGACACCGGACGGCTCGGATGCTGCACCACTTCCCACAAGGCGTGGAGGATGGGACGCTCCCGCGGCACGACGATCCGGCCGCTCGCCGTCGCCACCTTCGGCCGCGGGACACGCGACTCGGGCAACCAGTACCAGGCAAACACGATGTTGAGCAGGACGAGACCGGCAGCCACGAGACCGGGAGCCGCGGGCCCCAGATTCGCCGCCAGGGAGCCGAGCACGGCGCCGATGCTGACGCCGGCGCTCGTCGCCGCCGACAACCAGCCCAGCGCCTTGGCCCGTTCGCTGGGCGCCATCGTATCGGCGACGTAAGCCTGCGCCACGCCGGTCGTCCCGCCGCCCAGCCCCTGTACGGTGCGGCAGACGAACAGGAGCCACAGACTGTTGGCGAATCCGAAGATCACGTAGGCGAAGAACGCACCCGACAGTCCGGCGATCAGGGCCGGCCGACGGCCGTAGCGGTCCGAGACCCGCCCCCAGATCGGCGAAGCCAGCAGCTGCGCGATCGCGAACGACGAGAACAGTACGCCGACGACCCAATCGGGCGCGCCAAAGCGTCGGGCGTACGGCGTGAGCAGAGGAGCGATGATCATCAGGCCGATCATGTCGACGAAACAGACCGCGATCAGCACCCACAGCCGCTTCATCGTCTCGCTCCGATTCCGAGCACCACCGCGCTCACCACCATCAACACCACGCCGAACGCCGCCGCGACGCCGATCTCATTCACGCGCAGCGCGGCGTTGATCTCCATCGCGATAGGGCGATTGCGATAGGTGTACAACAGGATCGATGTCACGAAATCTCCCAGCGCACCCACGAACGCGAGACTCGCTCCCGCGGCGAGCGCCGGCCGGAGCTGCGGCAGCGTGACGCGCCGCAGCGTGCGCCACGGCCCGGCCCCGAGACTCGCCGCCGCTTCTTCCAGCGACGGATCGAGCTGACGAAATCCGGCGAGGATCGCGCGCCCGGTGACCGGAAGTCCGCGCACCAGGTACGCGAGCGGCAGAATGAACACGCTCCCCACGAGGATCCAGCGCAACGCCAGCGGCGCGGACACGCTGAACGCCGTGGCGAGCGCGACCGCGAACACCGTCCCCGGCAGCGCCCACGGGATCGCGAGCAACCCCTCGATCCACCCCCGCACCCGCACGCGCCGTCGCACCACCAGCCACCCGGCGGCCAGCGCCACGGCGACCGCACCTGCGGTGCTGGTGAGCGCCATCCAGAAGGAGTTGAGCAATGGCTCCAGTCGCTCGGGCTCGGAGAACAGCCGCCGATAGTTGTCGAGCCCGAGTAGCGGCGGCAAGGTCTCGGTGGTCCAGGATGCGTAGGGAACGAGCGACACGAGCAGCAGCGTGAGGTGCGGCAGCAGCAGCGCGACCGCCAGCGACCAGCCGGCGAGCGTCGCGGCCACGCGCGCCAGCGGCCGACGCAGCACGCGGCGCCGCGGCGCGGTTCCCTTCCCCAGACTCACCAGAATGGCGTCTCCCTCCGTGCGCCGCAGCAGGGCGAGCCCTGCGAGCGCCACCAGCGCGAGCGCGATCGTCTCCACGGTGGCGAGCCCCAGCTCGCCGTTCTGCTTCGACGCGAAGATCTGCGTGGTCATGACGCGAAAGCCGCCGCCGAAGACGTAGGGCGCGCTGAACGAGCCGAGCGACGTCATGAACGTCAACAGCGCGGCGCCGCCGAGCGCCGGCCGGAGCAGCGGAACGATCACTCCGGTGAAGGTGCGCCAGCGGCTCGCGCCCAGCGCCTGCGCCGCCTCGAGCATCGCCGCATCGAGCCGGGCGAGCCCCGCGCGGGTGAAGAGATAGAAGTAGACGTACATCGAGTAGGCGTGCACCAGGAGAATCGCGCCCGCCCCCTGCAGTCGCCACGGCGACTGCGACAGGCCGAACAGCGACTGCACGAACCGCGCGGCGAAGCCGGACTCACCGTAGAGAAAGAGGAACGCGATCACCCCGACGAACGGCGGCAACACAGCGGGCAGCGCGATCAGGGCCCCAAGCAGCTTCCGCCCCGGAAACTCGAACCACTCGAACAGCAGCGCGAGCGGCACGCCCACCAGCGCGGCCAGCGCCACGCTCGCCAGCGAAATCCAGACACTGGCCCACAGAGCGCTCCATTCGCCGGAGCGCGTGATGAAACTCCGCAGCGCGTCCCCGTGCAGACCGTCGAGCACGAGCAGCACGATGGGGTACAGCACGAGCCACGTCAGCAGCAGCGCGAGCGCCAGCCCGGCCGGTCCGCCCCATACCCGCGAGCGGCGGGTCATACGTCCGTCTCCGGGAAGCGCAGGGTACGCCCCGCGCTCAGGGAAACGCGGTCGCCGACCCGCGCCCCCTCGGGAGGCGCCTCGACCTCGAGTCGCTCGCCGCTGTCGATGGTCACCGTGAAGAACGCCGTGGACCCGGTGTAGCGCCGCTCCGCCACGACGCCGCGCAACCCGTCGGTGCCGAAGCGCAGCTGCTCGGGACGCACCAGCACGACCTGACCGGCGCCGGCGCCGAGCGTACGGGCGGCGGCGCCGCGCAGCACATTCGAGCGCCCCACGAACGTGCCCACGAACAGCGTCGCGGGGCGCTCGTAGAGATCCTCGGGCGTGCCCACCTGCTCCAGCCGGCCCGCCCGCAGCACGGCGATCCGGTCTCCCAGGTCGAACGCTTCTTCCTGCTCGTGCGTGACGAAGACCGCCGTGATCCCGATCCGTTTCACCAGCTGGCGCAGCTCGCGCCGCGTCCGCTCGCGCAAGGAAGGATCGAGATTGGAGAGCGGCTCGTCGAGCGCCAGCACCCGCGGCGCCGGCGCGAGGGCGCGCGCCAGCGCCACTCGCTGCTGCTGCCCGCCCGACAGCTCGTGCACCCGGCGCCGCTCGAATCCGCCGAGATCGACCAGCGCGAGCGCTTCGTGCACCTTGGCATCGACTTCGGCGCGCTCACCGCTTCCCGCCAGACCGAACGCCACGTTCCCGCCGACGTCGAGATGCGGGAACAGCGCGTAATGCTGAAACACCATCCCCACACGGCGCCGCGCCGGGGGGACCCCGGTCACGTCCTCTCCTTCGATCGACACCCGGCCGCTGTCCGGCCGCTCGAATCCCGCGAGCATCCGGAGCAGCGTCGTCTTGCCGCTTCCCGAGGGCCCGAGCAGCGCGAGGATCTCACCGCGGGCGATGCCGAGCGAGACAGGTCCGATGGCGACGGTATCGCTGAACTGTACGCGAAGCTGGTCGAGCGCGAGGAACGGGGGACCCGACTCAGCGACCACCCTTCCCCCTGACGTGCTCGTCCCAGTACCGCATCCACTGCGGTCCCTGCCGCGCCAGCAGGTCCCAATCCATGTCGGCCTCGACCATGTGGGCGCGCACGTCGCGGGCCCAGACCGGCAACGAATCGACGGGGAGGTCGGCGCGGGCCGGGAGCCGGTACGCCTCGCGCGCCGCCACGAGCTGCACCGCGGCCGACCCGACCCACTCGACAAAGGCGCGCGCCGCCGCTTCGTGAGGGGCCCGGCGAATCACACCGATCGCATCTTCGATAGCCGGCGTCCCGCTCTTCGGGAATACGTAGCCGAGCGGCAGCCCGTCGCGGGCGTTCAGCTGGATGTCGGGCAGGTCCCAGATCGTGATCAGTCCTTCCTGTCGCACGATCTTCTGGTCGAGCAGCGGTCCGTTGAGCACGTATTCCTTGGTCTGCCCATCGAGGCGCCGCAGCCAGGCGAACCCCGCGCCGGTGTCGCCCGTCTGCTTGAGGCTGCGCTCGATGATCATCCCCCACACCGCCCGCATCGTCCCCGACGCGATCGGATCGCGGATCAGGATCTTGCCCCGCCATCTGGGCAGGAGCAGCTCGTCCCAGTCCTGCGGCGCCTCGCCCGGCTTCACCGCCTGCGACGCGTAGACGATCACCGCCGGAGTCTGGTAACAGGCGAAATAGAAATCCTGCGCGCCCCGCCCATGCGGCGCAATCGCGTCGGCCCACGACGGCCGGAACTGCTCGAGCAGCGAATCGGCGGCGCCCATCGCGAAAATCGTCGCCGGGCCGCCGAACCACACGTCGCCCTGCGGGTTGGCGCGCTCCGAACGGACGCGATCGTACACTTCCTGCGATCCCATGTCGAGCCAGCGAATGTCGATCTCGGGATGGAGCTGCTCGTAGCGGGCCTTGAGGAGCGTCAGGAGATCGCGACCGTGCGGAGTGTAGATGACGAGCGGCGTCTTCCCTGCTCCCGTACACGCCGAGAGCACGACGGCACCGATCACTGACCACCGACCACCGACCACGCCGTTACGGAACATGCGCCGCCTTGAGCTCCAGCAGGTTCGCGAACAGGCGATACGCCCCGACCACCCCCGCGGGCAGCTCGCGGAAGAAGCTGAGGCCCGTGTAGACATACGTGCCGCGACCGAGCGGCGCGACGAGCATCCCGCCCTCGAGCGCCGGGCCGCCGGAGTCGTGCACCTCCAGCATCGGGACGTAGGTCGAGTCCCAGTCGTGCGCGAAATAGAGTCCGCGTTCCTGCACCCACCCCTGCCAGTCGTCCGCTGCGATCGCGTTCGGCACCCGGAACAGCGGCGCGGTCGGCTGCAGCAGGGTCACGGGAGCGGTTTCGTCGGTGACGCGGTCGTGCGGCTGCGCGATCGACAGGCGGTACGGCGCAAACCCGCCATTGATGAATGGGTATTGCTGGTATTGCACGATCACGAGCCCGCCACCTCTCGCGTAGTCGAGCAGTCGCCCGTTCGCACGCACCAGCGCCGCCTCGGTTTCGTAGGCGCGACTGCCCACCACGATCGCGTCGAACCGCGAAAGATCGCCCCGCTCGAGCGAATCGCCGTCGAGCATGATGATCGGGAGCCCGACCTGCTGCAGCGCTTCGGGCACTCGATCCGATGCACCTCGGATGTAGCCGACCCGCGCCAGTCCGGGCAGCAGAATCTTCGCGATCCGGATCTCGACCGTCGATGGGTGCACCGACGGTCGCGGCCGAATGTGCGGGTAGTCGATGATCGTCAGGGCGCCGTCGCTGACGTGCCCGTCGGATCCCGTCACCGTCGCCCTGAGGGTGAAGCTGCCGACCACGGGCGCGGGCGGCAGCCGCACGGTGAACGTCGCGCTGCGCTCTTCGTCTTCCCGCGTGAAGCTCAATGACTCCGGTCGCTCTGGGGCCCAGCCGGAGGGAACCGCGAGCCGCACGACCCCGATTCCCGCGCCGCGCGAGCGGTTCGTCACCATCACCGTGACGCTGCGCGTACCCCCGCCCGTGCCGTCGATGGGCCAGACGACGAGCGCCGGCGACACCGCGACGTCGAACGGCTGCGTCACGAGCAGCGGGCGGCGGATCTCGCCGATCGCCTGGTCGCGGTAGCGATACACGACCTCGCGTGACAGCGTCACGGCCGCTCCGGCGATCGTGGCACGCACGCGCGCGACGACAAGCGGCGGCTCGAACGGCAGTCCCCGCACGTCGGCAGGGACGCCGCTCCAGTCGTAGGCTGCACCGCTCAGCGGGCGTCGCAGAAAGTACGGCTGCGAGCGCGGCGCGTCGGCGGGGGCCGTGACGGCGAACCGCCGCACCGCGATCGCGCCCGGCAGCACGGATCCGCCCGGCTGCTCCAGGTGATCGACCTGCCATCCCGGCGGAACCGCGAAGTCGACCGCGCTGATCGCGATCGGATCGGGACCGGTATTCCAGATGCTCACCTCGACCTGGAGCCGCTGCCCCGCCACCACAATACCGTCGTCGGCCGTGCCGTCGACCACGACACCGGACGCCTCGGCGATGGCGCCGTCGAGGATGGCCCGTTGCTCGTCATTCCCGGGGGGCAGCGCGGCCGCGGCACGGGCGAGCAGCGGTACGATCCGCTCCGGGGCGTAAGGCATCAGCGCCGCGCGGGCCGAGTCGATCAGCGCCGCGTAGAGCTTCGGGCCGGGCCAGGTGGTGTCGACTCCCGCGAAGAACCCGACGCCGCTTCCGACTTTCGACTCGACCAGCATCGCACGCGAGAACGCGGGACCGAGGCGTTGCAGCTGCCCCATGTCCTGCGAGCGGTGCCGGCTCCGCCCCGCCATCGCGATCTGATAGTAGGACTGCCCCACGAGCGGATCGAGACCGCCGGTCGCCGTCGTGAGGGTCGTGCCGGATGTGTCGAAGTTGGTGGACCGGTACAGCTTGACCGGCCCCCAGGTCGAGTCGCGCAGCAGGTCGAATGCCTGCCGTGCCACTAATCCCGCCACCTGGTGCTGCCCGTGTCCGTCGCGCAGCGTGCCGGAAAACACCGAGACGATGACCTGCGGCCGGAACTGCCGGATCACGTCGAGCACGTCCCCCAGCACCGTGTCGCGCTGCCAGAACCGCAGCGTTTCGTCCGCCGACTTCGAGAAACCGAAGTCGTAGACCCGGGTGAAGAACTGATGCGCGCCGTCGATCGAGCGGGCGGCGAGCAGCTCCTCGCTGCGGATGATGCCCAGCTCGGGGCCGAGCTCCTGGCCGATCAGGTTTTGACCGCCCTCGCCGCGATTGAGCGAGAGGTAGGCGGCCTGGGCTCCCAGTCCGCGCGACAACCAGGTCAGCAGCTGGGAGTCTTCATCGTCGGGATGGGCGCCGAGGACGAGCACGCGTTTGTTGGCGCCGAGCTGGCGCAGCGCGTTGGCCAACGCCGCGACGCCGCCGGTCCCGGCGGGAGTGAGCTGCTGCCCCCGGCCCGGTCCGGCGGCGCCGAGCCCGAGTGCCGCCAGAATGAGGAGCGCGCGTCGCACTAGTGGGAAAGGTACACGGTGCCATCCTTCATAACGAACTTGACGGGTTGCAGTTCCGTACTATCCCGCACTGGTTCCCCGGCAACCGCGGCGGTGTCCGCAAATAGTCCGGAGCGACCCGTCGGCTGGTACAAGAGCCGCGTGCGGGAGACCTCACTCGTGGAATCCGGACGGCGCACAGTCCGACGAGTAACAGACTGCGGGACAAGAAGATCTCCGGGGGGCGTTGGGGCGGCGCGAATCTAGTACATTATCAATTGCCATGACGACCACGGCCGCACCCCCCAAGCCCAAAGTCAGCGCCGACGAGGCGCGCGCCGTCGCCGAGGCGGCTCGCGAGGAGCAGTGGGCGGCGCCGAGTTTCGTGCGTGATCTGTTTCTCGGGAAGCTGCGGATGGACCTGATTCATCCCTACCCGCTGCAGGATCCCGCGGAAGCCGAGCGCGCGAAGCCGTTCCTCGACCAGCTGCACCGGCTGCTGGCGACAGTGGATTCCGACACGATCGATCGCGAAGGCGAGATTCCGCCGAACGTGGTCCAGGGATTGAAGGACATCGGGGCGTTCGGCATCAAGATCCCAAAAGAATACGGCGGGCTCGGCCTGTCGCAGCTCTCCTACATGAAGGCGATCGAGCTGGTGTCGTCGGTCGATGGCTCGATCACCGCGCTGCTCTCGGCACACCAGTCGATCGGCGTTCCGCAGCCGCTCAAGATGTTCGGCAGCGACGCGCAGAAAAAGAAATACTTCCCGCGCCTCGCCAAAGGCGCCGTTTCGGCGTTCGCGCTCACCGAGCCGAACGTCGGCTCCGATCCCGCCGCGATGGAGACCACCGCCGAGCTCGCCTCCGACGGCAGCGCGTGGATCCTGAACGGCGAGAAACTATGGTGCACCAACGGCACGATCGCCGAGATCTTCGTGGTCATGGCGCGGACGCCGTCGAAGGTCGTCGGCGGCAAGGAAAAGAAGCAGATCACGGCGTTCATCGTCGAATCGAACACACCGGGCGTGAAGGTCGAGCATCGCTGCCATTTCATGGGGCTCAAGGCGCTGTACAACGGCGTCATCACCTTCACCAACGTCCGTGTGCCGAAGGAGAACGTGCTGTGGGGTGAGGGCAAGGGACTCAAGCTCGCGCTCATCACGCTGAATACCGGCCGTCTCACCCTGCCGATTTCGGCCGTCGCCTGTGGAAAGCGCTGCCTCGAGATCTCGCGCGAATGGGCCGACGAGCGCGTGCAGTGGGGACGCAAGATCGGCCAGCACGACGCCGTGGCGCAGATGATCGGTACCATGGCCGCCAATACCTTCGCGATGGAGGCCGTGGCCGAGCTGTGCGGCGCCCTCGCCGACCGCGGCAACTCCGACATCCGGCTCGAAGCCGCGATGGCCAAACTGTACAACTCGGTGGCCGGCTGGCGCATCATCGACGACACCGTACAGGTCCGCGGGGGACGCGGCTACGAGACCGCCGACTCGCTGCGCGCGCGCGGGGAGAAGCCGGTTCCCATCGAGCGCATGCTGCGCGACTTCCGCATCAATCTGATCTTCGAGGGCAGCTCCGAGATCATGCATCTCTTTATCGCGCGCGAAGCGGTGGACAAGCACCTCCAGGTCGCGGGCGACGTCGTGATGCCGGGCAAGACCACGGGCGAGCGGCTCGCCGGGCTCGTCCGCTCGGCGCTGTTCTACGGCTGGTGGTATCCATCGCGCTGGATCGGCTGGGGCTTCTGGCCCAAGTACGGCGAGTTCGGCGCCCTCGCCGGGCACGTGCGCTTCGTGGAGCGGAGCGCACGGCGCCTCGCCCGCAACGTGTTCCACGCGATGATCCGCTTCGGTCCGAAGCTCGAGCTGCGCCAGGGTGTCTTGTTCCGCCTCGTGGACGTCGGCTCGGAGCTGTTCGCCATGGCGGCGACGTGCTCCCGGGCGCAGCGCCTTCTGAAGGACGACCCCGCGACCGGCGTCCACGCCGTGAAGATCGCCGACGTCTTCTGCCGCCAGGCGCGCGGCCGCGTGAAGGGAAAATTCCACGGCCTGTGGCGCAACGAGGACGTGCCGACGTACAAGATCGCGCAGGAGGTGCTGCGCGGAGAGCATACGTGGCTCGAGAAAGGGATGGTTGAGATGGGCGGATGGACGGATAGGCGGATAGGCGGATAGGCGGATGGACGGATGGTTTCGATGCGGGGTGCGTGATTTCGGTGACGCCCCTCGCGTTACTTGGAACCACCATTCACCTGTGATGCCCTACGAACGCTTCGACGCTTGGCACGCATGCCACAAACTCGCCCTCGCCACTTATCGTCTGACCTCCGGATTTCCCAAACACGAACTGTACGGCCTGACCTCACAAATGCGACGAGCCGCGTTCTCGGCCGCAGCGAACATCGCTGAGGGGAGCGCGCGACGCGGGCCATTCGAACTACGTCATTTTCTCGATATCGCTCTTGGTTCGCTTTCCGAGCTGCGGTGCGCGGCGTTGTTCGCGAGAGACTTGGAATTGGTTTCTCAAAAAGACTGGAAGCCGTACGACGACACTATCGACCACGCGGGAAAACTGACGATGGGTCTCTACAAGGCGGTTGCGCGCAAAGCTCGCCGACAACCAGAATAGGGAACGATCCGCCTATCCGCCTATCCGCCTATCCGCTTATCCGCCTATCCGCCTATCCGCCTATCCGCCTATCTGCCTACGCTGCCTGATGCGCAATCATGATGCTCTTGAGTCGCTCCGG
>DATFSB010000442.1:0-3642 GCA_035262825.1 Gemmatimonadales bacterium
GTCCGCGTGAGTGTCGGCGTCACCTCCGCGGCGGACGCGAGCGCCCTCGGCGTCGCCCCCGGGCAGACGGTGACGATGCCGAAACAGTTCGTGCGGCTGGCCGGGACGCGGGCCACCGGGCGCTCGTTCGACGACCGGGTCGGCGACGCGTCCTTCATCCTGGCGCTGCGCCACCTCGACCGCACCAAACTCCGCCACGCTGTCGTCTTCCTCTTCAGCACGCGCGAAGAGATCGGACTCGAAGGCGCCAAAGCCGCGGCGGCCGCACTCGGCACGTCGACCGCCCGCGTCCATGCCGTCGACACGTTCGTCTCCGCCGACTCGCCGCTCGAGCCGGCGAACTTCGCCGTCGCCCCGCTGGGTCGCGGCGCGGTGGCGCGCGCGCTCGACAACTCCTCGGTGACGCCGCTGTCGCAGCTCGACACGCTGTTGCGCGTGGCGCGCACCCGCGGCATCGCATTGCAGTACGGCACCACCAACGGCGGCAACGACGGCTCGATGTTCGTGCCTTACGGCGTCATCGACGTCCCGATGGGGTGGCCGCTGCGCTACTCACACTCCCCGGCTGAGGTGATCGACTTGAAGGACCTCGTGAGTCTGAGCGATCTCGTGCGCGCGGTTGCCGAGGACTGGTGAGAGCGCTGTTGTCGGTCTCGGACAAGCGCGGCCTCGTCGCGTTCGCGCGCGGGCTGTGCACTCTGGGATGGGAAATCGTCTCCACCGGTGGAACCGCCGCGGCGCTCCAGAAGGAGCAGATCCCGGTGATCCCGATCGAACAGGTCACCGGGTTCCCGGAAATGATGGATGGCCGGGTCAAGACGCTGCACCCCAAGGTGCACGGCGGCCTGCTCGCCCGGCGCAGTCATGCCGGCGACCGGGCGTCGCTGCAGCAGCACGACATCACGCCGATCGATCTCGTCGCGGTCAATCTCTATCCGTTTCAGGAAACCGCCGCCAAGCCGGGCGTCCAGGACCACGAAGTGATCGAGCAGATCGACATCGGCGGGCCCTCGATGCTGCGCTCGGCGGCGAAGAACCATGGCGACGTGATCGTCATCGTCGATCCCGCCGACTACGAAACGGTGCTCGCCGATCTGCGCGCCGGCGCAGTCCCGGCGGAGCACCGCCGCGCCCTCGCCGCAAAGGTGTTCGCGCACACGGCGGCGTACGATGCGGCGATCACCGGCTATCTGTCGCGCAGCGACGAGGATCTTCCCGCGCGTCTGGCGTTGATCCTCGATCGCGCGCAAAGCTTGCGCTACGGAGAAAACCCGCAACAGCACGCCGCGCTCTACGTCACGCCGGAGCCTGGGATGCGCGAGCTGCGACAGCTGCACGGCAAAGAGCTGTCGTTCAACAATCTGCTCGACGTCGACGCCGCCGCGATGGCGGTGGCACCGTGGACCAGCCGACCCGCGTGCGCGATCATCAAGCACACGACACCCTGCGGTCTCGCGCTGGGCGATTCCTGCCGGGATGCCTATAGTCGCGCCCTGGCCGCCGATCCGACGTCGGCATTCGGGTCCGTCATCGCCTTCAACACGACCGTCGACCAGGACGCCGCCCAGGCCATGGCCGACTTGTTCGTAGAAGTCGTGGTCGCCCCGCAGTTCGCGCCGGAGGCTGTGGCGGTGTTCTCGCAGAAGAAGAACCTGCGGGTGGTGGTACTGCCCCTCCCCGATGCGCGTCCGTCGCTCGATTTCAAACGAGTGCGCGGCGGCTTTCTCGCGCAGGAGCGGCCGCGTCCGGCGGACGTGGTGAGCGAGTCGACCTGGAAGGTGGTGACGAAACGGTCCCCCAGCGCATCTGAATGGGACGACCTGCGCTTCGCCTGGGCGGCGGTGGGAAGCGTGAAGTCCAACGCCATCCTCCTGGCTCGCGGAGCCGCGGCGATCGGGATCGGGGCGGGTCAGATGTCCCGGGTCGACGCATCGTTTCTCGCGATCCACAAGGCGAAAGCCGCCGGGCACGACCCCAGGGGGGCGGTGCTCGCGAGCGACGCGTTCTTTCCGTTTGCAGACGGGGTATTGGAAGCGGCCCAGGCAGGGGTCACGGCGATCATTCAGCCCGGCGGGTCGGTGCGCGACGCCGAGGTGCAGGCGGCGGCGGACGAGCACGGCATCGCCATGGTGGTCACGGGGATGCGGCAGTTTAGACACTAAATCAAATGTCCAATATAGAATGTCGAATGATCAATTATGAATGAAAACCATTCCATAAAACGGGCGCCGTACCTGTGGGCCGCGGTTGTCGCCGCCGGCGTGTTCGCCTTGTACCTCCTCACGCTCGCGCCGACGACGCAATTCTGGGACGCCGCCGAATACATCACCGCCGCGCACGCCCTCGGCATTCCGCATCCGCCCGGCAGCCCGCTCTTCGTGCTGCTCGCCCACGTGTGGGGACTAATGCCGCTCGCCGCGGACTATGGCGCGCGGATCAACATTTTCGCCGCGCTCACGAGTGCCCTGGCCGCGGGATGCTGGTTCCTGATCGGCGACAACTGGCTGCGCACGATCATTCCCGCGCCGCTGCCGCGGCGACTCGCGGCGCTCGCCGGGACGCTCGTCGGAGCGACGGCGTTCAGCGTCTGGAACCAGTCGGTGGTGAACGAGAAGGTCTACACGGTGAGTCTGCTGTCGGTGGCGCTGATCCTGTGGATCGCGTTGCGGTGGGCCGAGACCCCGGCCGCCCAGCGCACCGACCGGCCGCTGCTCGTGATCGCGTATTTGCTCGTGTTGACGAGCGCCAACCATCTGATGGGGGTGCTGGTCGCGCCCGCCGTCATCCTGCTGGTGTTGTTGACGGAGCCGCGGGTGCTGATCCGCCCCCGCTTCCTCGGCGCGCTCGCCGCGGTGGTGGTCGTCGCGGCATCGGCCTACCTCTTCATGCCGATTCGTGCGCATCTCGATCCCTACCTGAATCAAGGCAATCCGACCACCTGGCCGGCGCTGCGCGACGTGCTGACGCGGGCGCAATTCGGTAAGCCGTCGCTGCTCGACAATCCGATGTATCCCGCCGGCGCGATGAACCCGGGACGCCCGCTCCTGCTCGTCGGGCAGCAGCTGCTCAACTACGTGCAGTACTTCACCTGGCAGTGGGGACGCGATTGGCCGGTGCCGGTGCAGCAGCTGCTCGCGATCGGCTTCGCCGGTCTCGGACTCATCGGCGCGCGGCGCCACTGGCGCGCCGACCGCACGAGCGCGGCGACGATGACGGCGCTGATCGGCACGCTGACGCTGCTGCTGGTCTTCTATCTCAATTTCAAATGGGGATACTCACAACCCTACAATACCCCGGGCCTCGCCCATGAAGTGCGCGAGCGCGACTACTTCTTCATCGTGTCCTTCTCGGCGTGGGGGGTGTGGGTGGGGATGGGGCTCGCGAGTCTGGGAGAATGGATCACGCGAGCGCGCGAGCAGGCGCCGGCCCGCGCCACGCCGGGGCTGGGACGCTGGGCGGTAGCTCTGCCGCTGCTGCTGCTGGCGCTGATTCCGCTGGCGGGAAACCGCGACAGCGCTTCGCGCCGGGAGGAAACCCTCGCCCGCGACTACGCGCACGACGTGCTGCAGTCGGCCGATCCGTACGCCGTCATCGTTACTGCGGGAGACAACGACACCTTCCCGCTGTGGTACGCCCAGGAAG
>DATFSB010000443.1:0-4311 GCA_035262825.1 Gemmatimonadales bacterium
CCGTGTCCGACGCCGACAGGGCGGCCGAAATCCTCCGGAATTCGCGCGCGATGATTCGATCGCGCCTTGGCCTCGATCGACCGACATCACGCGGCGGATGACGGCTCCGGGCGCCCTCACGCGCGGCTCATAGCCGATGACAACGCGGGCTCGTACGATCGCCACATCGAGACGCTCACGGGCTGCGCGCACCAGACATTGCTCAACCTCGGTGCCGGCAGGGGCGCCGTACCAGTTTCCTATATCGCGGGTCGACCCCCGGGTCGGTGGTCACTCGTTACGGTAGGTCAATGTCCTCGGCTGCGCATCGGTCAGTCTTCATCCAGTCACCATGCCGGTAGCTGCCGATGCCTGCTCGTGGGTCGCCGTCCGGCGCAAGCCCGCGATTCGCCAAGACACCGCCACCCGCCGGAACCTCCCGGCAACCTCCTGCGTCCTTTCGTAATCAGTCGGTCGCCGGTTCGACTCCGGCGGGTGGCTGTCCTCGGCTACTTGAAGACACCCTCTGCGGCGAGCCTCCCCCGCTCGTCATCGCTGAGCCCCAACAACTCGGTCTGGACCCAGTCGTTGTCCTGCCCCAGCAGCGGCCCCGCCCGATCGTAGCCCGCCGCACAGCCCGAGACCCGGAATCCGTTGTGCTCATACATCCGCGGGCCCATCGCCGCATGCGTCAGCGGCACGAAGTGATCACGGTGGGCAACCTGCGGATCGTCGTAGATGTCGCCGAAATCCGCCACGGGCACGGCCTCGATCCCGAGCGACTGCAGGCGCTCGGCAACCTCGAGCCGACTCCGGGCCCTCGTCCACGCGCCGACGGCGGCCTCCACCTCGTCGATGCGGGCGAGCCGAGCGTCGAGCGTGGCGAGGCCCGGATCCGAGACTCCGATCTCGGCGGCCAGCGTGGCCCACTCGTCGTCGGTCCAACACGCGATCGCGACCCAGCGGTCGGAGAGCTCGCCCTCGTCGGCGCTCGGGAACACGCCGTGCGGCACCGCGCGTGAAGACCGGTTGCCGTCACGATCCACGATCGTGCCGTTGGCATCGGCTTCGATCAGCCACGGCGACAGCGTGAAGATGCCCACCTCCACCTGCGAGAGGTCGAGGTAGACGCCACGACCGGTGCGGCGGCGGTAGTGCAGACCCGCAGCCACTGCGGCGGCGACGTAACGCGGCGCCAGGGAGTCGGTGATGGTGCCGAAGGGACCCACGGGCTCGCGGTCGGGCCAGCCGGTGAGGTAGGTGAAGCCGGAAAGCGCGGACCCCTGCGAGCCGAAGCCGGGGTAGTCCTTGTGCGGGCCGGTCTGCCCGTTGAGGCACGCGCTGATCATCACCAGGTTGTCGGTCTGATCCACCAGCGACGAGTAGTCGAGGCCGAACCCCTTCATCGCGCGCGGCGCGAAGTTCTCGACTACGGCGTCGGCCCACTCGACCATGAGCTTCCGCACGAAGGCGACCGCGCGCGGGTCCTTCAGATTGAAGGTGGCGTTGCGCTTGCCGACGTTGAGTGTGTCGTACAGCGGGGACCCTTCGAGCCCGTGGGGGTTCTTCGGCCCGAGCGCCATGACCCGCAGGAAGTCGGGGCGGCTGGCCGACTCGATGCGCAGCACCGTGGCACCGTGCTCGGCGAAGTAGCGTGTCGAGATCGGGCCGGCCGCCCCGGAGCCGAACTCCAGGATGTTCACGCCGGCCCACGCGCCGGTGCCGTAATCGATGCCGGTCGCGGGCAACGGGGCGGGTTCACGGGTCCAGGAGGGCTCACTCGAACCGAGTGCAGGGGCGGCCTTCGTGACCGCAGTCGGTGCAGCCTCGCCGTCGGCACTCGACGTCACGACGAAGCGGTGCGGAAAGCGGCCGTACCCGCCGAGCGGCGCGAAGAAGTCGCGGGATGCGAGCTGCGCGTTGACGAGCATCTCGCGCGGCGACATCACCGGCGCGAGAAAGAGGTTGAACTCGCACGCGAGGTCGTACAGCTCCTGGTTCGTGTGCCGCGAGAACCACTCGCCGAGCGGGGCCTGGATGGCGTCGAGCTCTGCGTCGCTCGCGTTGACGTTGTTGAACGTCGTCCAGTCGATCGTGGTGAGCGCGTTCGCGCCGGGGACACGTTCCGCCATCATCAGCTCGGCGAGCTTGTCCCAGTTTTTTAGCCGGGCCGCGCCGCCGCGCACGCCGTACGAGACGAAGCCGTCGCGCGTCGGCCAGATCTCGCGCGTGCGGCCGATGTTCCCGCCCATGCGCTGCCCGCGCTGGCCGTTGTCCTTGAACCCGGCGATCGCCGCCATGTTCGCGACGAACACGATCTCCTGCATCGAGCAGTCGACGACGCGGCTACCCTCGCCCGACTTCGCCCATAGCCCGCTCAGCGCGGCGAACGCCACCTCGCCCGCGGTGTGCGCGTAGCTCGACGGCAGGGTGCACGCCACCGGCGCGCGGTCGGGATCGCCCGTTGCCCACATGTTTCCGCTCGACGCCATCACGCCGAGATCGCTGGCGCGCCAGCGGGCGCGCGGGCCGTCGGCACCAAAGGGCGTGACGTGCACCCACACCGCCTGTGGAGCATGCGCGGGATCGACGATCCACGATCCGGGAACGCCTGGGGTGTCGATCACGATGTCGGCGCCGGCGAGAAGCTCGTGCAGGCGCGCGTCGTCGGGGCCGTCGACCACCACGCTGCGCTTCCCCGCGCCCCACGCCGCCCACTCGTAGGGGAGCGTCCGCAGCGCCACGCCCTCCGGCGGTTCCACGAGTACGACGTCGGCTCCGAGATCGGCGAGCACCCGCCCGGCTGCGGCTGCCGGCTGCCCAGCCAGATCGACGACGCGAACACCTTCCAACAACGACGTGGCCACCTTGGTCTCAATACGGTCGGCTCACGCTGCGCTTGCCGAGGACCGCCGGTCGTCCGACCCGATGCGGCTTCCGTCCCGTATCCTCGGACATGCGAGCCCGATCTGCCGCAAGACGTCGTAGAGATCGAGGATCTGCGGATAGATCGTCGGTTTGCCGCTCGTGAGCAGCGCCGCCGCGACGTCGCGCTCTGGATCGGCCCAGCCGAAGACGTTGGTGAACCCTATGTGCCCGAAGGCATATGGCGTGTCGGGCCCGTACACGCTGAACCAACGGTCGCCCAGCATGAACCCCATGCCGTAGCGAAACGGCAGCCCGAGCGTGAAGTCGATCTCGAAATACGACTGCTCGACGAGGGCGCGGCGGATCGTGCGCGGCTCGAAGACCTCGACGTCGCCGAGGCGTCCGCCGGCGAGCAGGAGCTGGAAGAAGCGGCAGAACTCGTCCGCCGTCGCGACGACGTTGGCGGACGGGATGATGCCGGTGAGGAAGCGCGGATCCCCCGACAGCTCGATGACGCGATGGAAGTCCATGCCGAGCGCGCGACGGAACATGGACGAGAGCGGTGGCAGCAGCGGTGGGCCGGTGAAGTAGCTGCGGGCGACGCGGTCGACGTCCTGTGAGGCGACACCATAGTTCATCCAGCGCATGCCGAGGGGGCGACAGATCGCGTCCCTCAACACGGTGCGGATGTCCGTCCCGGTCACGCGGCGCACGACCTCGCCCAGGATGAAGCCGCCCGTCACGGCATGGTACGCGAGGCGCCGCCCCGGTCGCCAGGTTTGTGGGAGCTGCGCGAGGATCTGCACGATGTCGTCCGGCCGGTCGAGAAGAGCGAGGTCGATGACCTCGAGCGGCAAATTCGGAATGCCGGCGCGGTGGATCAGCACGTCACGGATCGTGATCCACTGCTTGGTGTGGATGGCGAACTCCGGCAGGTATTCGCACACCGGATCGTCGAGATGGATGAGATGGCGCTGATCGAGGAGATGCACGACCATCGCCGTCACCGCCTTGGCGGCCGAGAAGATGCAGAAGGGGGTGTCGGGCGTCGCGAGCACCTTCGCCGCGTCGGGCGGGTCGGCGGGCCCGTTGCCGGCAGAATGGCCGATCGCGCGGTCGAGCACGACGCGGCCTCGTCGCCGCACGCAGAGCGCGATCGCGGGGTGGATGCCGCTTCGGTAGAGGCGCTTGACCGCCTCCCAGACAAGCTCGATCCCGTCGCGCTCGGCCCCGACCTCGCGCGCGGGGACCTCGCCGGCTCGGACGGAAACGACGGCTTCGACGTCGGTCGGTATCCGGGACGCGGTGACAAGCGGCCACCTCACGCCCGGAGCATGCGGCGTTCCGGCCGACCTCTCAAGCGGGCTCGGTTTCGCGGTGTCCGAGTGAGCTCGTGCGGCGAGGAGAACGTTGACAGAGCGGTTCCGATCGCCCTACGTCAAACAAGTAGGACTTTCGTACCCA
>DATFSB010000444.1:0-4464 GCA_035262825.1 Gemmatimonadales bacterium
CCGCACCGCGACTCGCTCCACCTCCGCTGCGGCGAATGCGTCCAGCAGATCGCGCTGGGTGTCGGCCCGCAATAACGACTGCGTCTCGTGCTGCCCGTGGAGGTCGACCAGGAATCCACCGAGCTGGGCCAGCACGCCGACTGTCGACGGGCTGCCGTTTACCCAGGCGCGCGAACGGCCTTCGGCTCCGATTTCCCGTTTCAGCACCAGTTGGCCGTCTTCGAGCTCGACACCGAGCGCGGTCAGGGGTTCCTGCAGGCGGCCGCGCGCCGCCGCCGCGAGCTCGAACGCGCCTTCGATGATCGTCTTCTGCGCCCCCGGCCGCACGACATCGGTCGACGCCCGCTCGCCGAGCAGCAGCGCGAGGGCATCCACCAGCATCGACTTGCCGGCTCCGGTCTCTCCGGTGAGGACGTTCAACCCGGGACCCAGCGACAGCGTGACGTCGGCGATCACCGCCAGATCGCGCACGCGCAGCTCGGTCAGCATCTAGCGGCGCTCGCGGTCGGAGAGATCGCCCCAGTTCAGCTTGCGGCGCAGCCGGGCGAAGAACCCTTCAGGGCCGAGCCGGCCCAGCATCACGGGTCGCTCGGCGCGGCGCACGACAAGTCGTTCACCGGGATGCAGCGTCTCGCTCACCTGCCCATCGAGCGACAACAGCAGCTCTTCGTTTTCCTCCCACGGCGGAATCGGCTCGATCAGGATCGAGACCGACGCGGGGAGGACAAGCGGTCGCACGGCGAGCGTGTGGGGGCAAATCGCGGTCACGACGATCGCGTCTACTCCGTGCACCACGATCGGTCCACCGGCCGACATCGAATAGGCGGTGGAGCCGGTGGGCGTCGCGACGATGATGCCGTCGGCGCTGTAGGCCCCGACTTCTTCTCCTTCCACCGACAGACGGAACCGCAGCACGCGTGCGACGCCGCCCTTGTGCACGACGATGTCATTCAGGGCGATGGGCTGCGTCCGCCGCGCCCCCGCTCCATCCTCGACGGTGGCCACGATGGCGAGGCGGGGCTCGATCGTGTAGGCGCGGCGGGCCGCGGCGTCCAGCACCCAATCGAGGTTCTGCGCAGGCGCGGTCGCGAGGAACCCGAGGCGCCCGACGTTGATGCCGAGGATCGGCGTCCCGGCTCCGTTCAGGAGACGTGCGCCGCGCAGCAGGGTGCCGTCGCCGCCGACCGTGAGCAGACAGTCGAGCTGGACGCCAGGACCCCACACCGCCGGAGGTTGCCCCGGCCAGATCGCGGCCAGCCGCTCTTCGGTGAACAGCGTGAAGTCGTACTTCGGCGCGGCCGCTGTCAGGCGGCCGAGGAAGCCTTGCAGGTCGCCGTAACTGGGGTTGCCGACGACCCCCACGTTCATCGGGGGGAGAGGCTCTCTTGTGACGCGACGGCGCGGATCCGCGCGGCGATTGCGGAGGCGGTCAGTCCCGCCGTCTCGAGCTGGCGCGCCCGGGGCGCATGCTCGTAGGTCCGGTCCGGAACGCCGAGTGCCACGACGCGCACGTCCGGAGTCGTGGTCTGCAGCACCCCTGCCAGCATGGCGCCGAAGCCGTTCACCACGGCGCCGTCTTCGACCGTGACGAGCAGCTTGTGGTCGCGCACGAGCGTATCGAGCAACGCCTGGTCCATGGGTTTCAGGAAGCGGCAGTTCACGACGCTCACGTCGAGGCCTTCGCGGGCGAGCAGCTCGGCCGCGGCCAGCGCCGGCTGGCACATCACGCCGACGGCGAGCAGGGCGCAGTCGCGCCCGCGGCGCAACACCTCCCAGCTGCCGTAGGGGATGGCGCCGATCTCGGCCGCGGGTGGCGCTTCGCCCGGCGCTTTATCGCGCGGATAGCGGAGCGAGAACGGACCGTCGTGCGTCAACGCGGTGCGCAGCAACCCGATGAGCTCGGCCGCGTCGCGCGGCGCCGTGACCGTCATGTTGGGCACGGTGAGGAGATAGGGAATGTCGTACAGGCCCATGTGGGTCTGCCCGTCCTCCCCCACCATCCCCGCGCGATCGAGGCAGAAGATCACCGGCAACCGCTGAATGGCGACGTCGTGCACGATGCTGTCATAGGCACGCTGCAGGAACGTGGAATAGATCGCGACCACCGGCCTGACCCCCTGCGTCGCCAGACCGGCGGCGAAGGTGACAGCGTGCGCCTCGGCGATGCCCACGTCGAAGAAGCGATCCGGCCACTTCTTCTCGAACAGGTTGGTCCCTGTCCCCGACGGCATCGCGGCTGTGATGACCACGAGGCGCGGGTACTCACCGCCCAGCTGGCTGATCGCTTCGCCGAACACTTTGGTCCATTGCGGCGCGCCTGCCGCCACCGGCTTGAGCACGCCCGTGACGGGATCGTACGGCGCCCGGGCGTGATACTTCTCGAGGTCCGGCTCGGGAAGGGGGAATCCCTTTCCTTTTTCCGTGAGCACATGCACCAGCCGCGGTCCCTTGAGGCCGCGCACCAGCTCGAGCGTCGACACGAGGTGTGCCATGTCGTGCCCGGCGATCGGCCCGAAGTACCGGAACCCCAGCTCTTCGAAGAGCATCCCCGGCGACCAGAGGTTCTTGACGCTCTCCTCGACGGTCTTGGCGAATTCGACGAGCCGCTGCCCGCCCACCAGGTGCGATGTCTTCTCGATCACCTGTTTGACCCGCTCTCGCCACCGCACGGTGACTGGACTTGCGATGATCGATCCGAGGTAGGTGCTGATCGCCCCGACGTTGGGCGCGATCGACATGCCGTTGTCGTTGAGCACGACGATCAGGTCGCGATCGGAGTGCCCCGCGTTGTTCATCGCCTCGTAGGGGAGCCCGCCCGTCATGGACCCGTCGCCCATCACGGCCACGACCTGGTGCGTCTCTCCCGCGAGATCGCGCGCCGCCGCCATCCCGAGGGCCGCCGAAAGGGCGGTCCCGGCATGGCCGGCGCCGAACTGGTCGTGCGGGCTTTCATCGCGGCGCAGGAACCCGGAGAGTCCGCCTTCCTGGCGCAGCGTGGGGAAGCGGCTGTTGCGGCCGGTGAGGATCTTCCACGGATAGCCCTGGTGACCGACGTCCCAGACGATCTTGTCGCGCGGCGACTCGAAGACGTGGCACAGGGCGACGGTGAGCTCGACGACGCCCAGCCCGGCGCCGATGTGACCGCCGGTCTGCGACACGACGTCCACAAGCCGGCGGCGGACCTCGTCGGCCAGCGGTTGCAGCTGATCCTTGGACAGCCGCCGGACGTCCTCGGGACCGTTGATTGCATTGAGTAGAGTCACAGCGCCCATTCCAGCAATTGCGGATTCGCAGAGTGCGGATCACTGGGCCTCGGCGAGGCTCCGCTCAACTCAATCCGCACTCCGCAATCCGCAAGCCGCATTGTCTCAGTTGGTCCGCGTAACTATGTAATGCGCCAGAGCCACCAGCGTAGGGGAAACTAATGCCGCCTGACGCAGACGGTCTACGGCCAGGGCGGCGAAGCGCTCCGCTTCCGCCCGGGCCGCACCGACTCCCAGCACGGAGACGAACGTCGACTTGGCGAGCTGGGCGTCCCGCCCCGCTGTCTTCCCCAGCTGAGCGGAGGTGGCGGTCGCATCCAGGACGTCGTCGGCGATCTGAAACGCAAGCCCGATCGCTTCCCCGTAGCCGCGCAGCGCCGCGAGGTGCTCGCCAGGAAGGTCGCCGCCGGCGGCCATGCCACCGATGACGCTGGCCGCGGCGATGCGGGCGCCGGTCTTGCGCTGGTGCACCTCGCGCAACGCTTCCACCGAGATCGCCCGCTGCTCCGCTTCGAGGTCGAGCACCTGCCCGCCGATCATGCCCCCCGCCCCTGCCGCGCGAAACAGCTCGAGGGCGATGGCGGAGCGACGCTCGAGCGCAACTCCCAGAGCGTCGAGACCGGCCGCGAGCACGCGGGCGGCGAGCCCCACCATGTGGTAGCCGGCGCTCGTCGCGGCGCGCACGTCGAACGCGCGATGGACGGTGGGACGCCCGCGCCGCAGGTCGTCGTTGTCCATGCAGGGTAAGTCGTCGTGGATGAGGGAATAGGCGTGTACGACTTCGACGGCCGCGGCAACCTCGGCGATTCCGGTCGCGCTCCCCTGTCCGCCGAGCGCTTCGTACGCTGCACATACGAGCGTCGGCCGCAGGCGTTTGCCCTCACTCAGCACGCTGTAGCGCACCGCCGCCGGAAGCGGGGCGGGCCAGAACTCCTGCGCGCGCGTGCACCAGCGGTCGAGCACGGCATCGACGCGGGTGCGGGTATCGGTGAGGTAGGCCTCGAGCGCGCGATCAGCGGTCGAGATCTTCAAGCCGCAACTTTCCCGCCTGGTCGGCGAGGACCTGCCGCACGCGCAGCTCCGCGGCCCCCAGACGGTCGCGCGCGGTGCGCAGCCGCTCCACGCCCTCTTCGAACAGCCGCAGCGCTTCGTCGAGGTCGAGGTCTTCGCCCTCGAGGCGGCGCACGATCTGCTCCAGCCG
>DATFSB010000445.1:0-9474 GCA_035262825.1 Gemmatimonadales bacterium
TGACGGCGTCGTCCGAAGCGGCGCTGCCGAAAGCGATGGTGCAAATGGAGGCGATCGGCGTGCCGCGCCGCATCGTGGCGTTCGTCGTCCCCACCGGCTATTCCTTTAACCTCGACGGCAGCACGCTCTATCTTGCTGTGGCAGCGGTATTTGCGGCTCAGGCGGGCGGCTTGGCGATGACGCTGGGACAGCAGCTCGTGATGATGCTGACGCTGATGCTCACGAGCAAAGGAGTCGCCGGGGTACCGCGAGCGGCCCTCGTGATTCTATCGGGGACCCTGGCGACATTTCACATACCCCTCGAGGCGGTCGCCGTGATCCTCGGCGTCGATGCCGTGATGGATATGGCGCGCACGTCGGTGAATGTCGTCGGCAACTGCCTCGCTTCGGTCGTCATGGCCCGCTGGGAAGGAGAATACGTCGCATGACGCGTCGACTCATCATTGTGTTCCTCGTCGTCGCCGCCACCGGACTCGGCGTGCGCGCCTTGCGCTCGGGATCCCCTCCCGCCGCCAGCGGTGCGGCTGCCGCCACCGTGGTCACGGTCTACAAGAGCCCGAGCTGCGGCTGCTGCGCCAAGTGGGTGGACCACCTGCGCGCGGCGGGATTCACGGTCGTGGTGCACGACACCGACAACCTGGATGAGGTGATGACGGACTTCAACGTGCCGCGCCAGCTGGCGTCATGTCACACGGCGAAGGTCGGGGCGTACGTCATCGAAGGCCATGTCCCCGCCGATCTCATCGCCAAGGTACTGAAGGAGCATCCCGCGATCGCCGGGCTCGCGGTGCCGGGGATGGTGACGGGATCGCCCGGCATGGAAGGCGGGGCGCCGCAATCCTACGACATCGTCGCGTGGACGGTGGCCGGGCACACGAGCGTCTACGCGCATCGGTGAGCGCAGCGCGATGGTCGATTTTCCAGATCCGCTCGACGAGCAGTTCCCCCTGGGAGACGGCACCGCTGACGGGGAAGCCGCGGTGACCTGTCCGCATTGCGGCGAGGTCAACGTCATCGGTCTCGACCCGGGCAGCGGGGCGGAGCAGGAGTACGTCGAGGATTGTCAGGTGTGTTGCCGGCCCTGGCGTCTGACGGTGCGCTACCGCCACGACGGCAGGGCCGGGGTCACTGCTGAACCGCTCGCGTAACTACTTCGCCGCGTCGAAGCGGCGGCTCACTTCCGGCCAGTTCACCACGTTCCACCACGCCGCGACGTAGTCGGGGCGGCGATTCTGGTACTTGAGATAGTAGGCGTGCTCCCAGACATCGAGCCCGAGCAGCGGAGTCTTCCCGTCCATCAAGGGGCTGTCCTGGTTGGCAGTCGAAAACACCTCCAGTTTGCCACCCGAGGCGGCGAGCCACGACCAGCCGCTGCCGAACCGCGTTGTGGCGGCGGTGGACACCGCCTCCTTGAACTTCGCGAAGCCGCCGAACGCCTTGCCGATGGCGTCCGCCAGCTTGCCGCTCGGCTCCCCGCCGGCCTGCGGCGCCATAATCGTCCAGAAAAGCGAATGGTTGTGATGGCCGCCGGCGTTGTTGCGCACCGCGGCCCGAATGTCTTCGGGAACCGTATTGATGCCGCGCAACAGCTCTTCGAGGCTCTTATTGTGAAGCTCGGCGTGCTTGTCGAGCGCGGCGTTGAGGTTGGTGACGTACGCCTGATGATGCTTGTCGTGATGGATCTGCATCGTCTGTGCATCGATGTGGGGCTCGAGGGCCCCGAAGTCGTACGGCAGCGCCGGCAACGTATGAGGCATGATCGCTCCTTCGAGGGTCTGGGATCATATATCCACTCTCCTCGATTGCAAACCGGCGTTGCGACCTGAAGTTCCCGCGGCGACATTAGTCGCCGAACCTCCCTTCGAACCTCGAGTTGCAGGGGTCCCATTGGTGCGCATTGGAGAGCCGGCACCTGCCTTTACGCTGCCGTCCACCGCCGGCGGCGACGTCACGCTCGCCGACTTCCGGGGGCGCTCGAACGTGCTGCTCGCCTTTTTTCCGCTGGCGTTCACCAGTACTTGCACGGCGGAGAATTGCGAGTTCAGCGAGGATTTCGATCTGTTCGCTGCAGCCGGAACGGTCGTGCTGCCGATCAGCGTGGACTCGGTCGCGACTCTCAAGGAATACAAGGCCAAGTACCAGATGAAGCAGGACTTGCTGAGCGACTTCAAGCGCGACGTGTCGCGGAGCTACGGGACACTGCTGGACGACAAATTCTTCTCCAACCGCTCCTACTTCCTGATCGACAAGCAGGGCGTGCTGCGCTGGATGCACACCGAAGCGAAGTTGGGCGACCGGCGCGAGGACGCCGAGTTGCTGCGGACCATCCGCAGTTTGTGACCCGCCTCAGCTCGGGCCTCAAGGGATAAGGTCTCGTGCCGCGCATCGCGCTCTTCGCCGTCGGCCCGGGAGCGGACGCCGCCCGGGACCTCGTGGCGTCGCTCGAGATCGTTGCGGGCGGCGGGCCCGTTACGACGGTCGGCGTCTCCCTGGACGCGCTGGCGCGCGTCCTTCAGGGCTGTGACGTCTGCTGGATCCACGCCGAGGACGAGCCGCCGCCCTTGTCGCGCGAGGTCTTGCTGCCGTGGATTGAGCGCGGCGGGCGCCTGCTCCTGACGCAGCGTGCCGCGACGCTCGTGACATCGCTTGGTCTCGAGACCGACGGCCCGAACGACACCGGCAGCCGCACCTGGCGCCACCGCGACGACGAGCTGCGCACCCACGAGCTCAACGTGTTGCGCACCGTCCCGCACGTGCGGGGGCTCGCCGCGTTTGGTCCGCACCCGTTGTTCGCCGGGCTGGGGCAGGGGACCTATCTCTGGGCGCCCAGCGAAGGGGAGCGGGACATCCACGCGATCTACGCCCGGGGCCGTCGTCCCCGTTGGGGCGCCGTCGTGGCGTGCGAACGCTCGTATCTCCATGTCAACGCCGACCACATCGTCGCCTGGGAGTACGCCGTCGGAGCGGGTGGGGTGCTGTGCATCGGGGCGCACGTCGTCCCGGCAGCGCCCGATCGGCGCTTGCGGCGTCAGCTTGCCGCGCTGCTCCGCAACGCGCTCTGCGGGGAAGGGATACCCCACGAACGGCGCTCGCTGCCGGCGGCCAGCTGGCCGGTACCGGGACGCTGTGCCCGCGAGGACCCCAATCTGGTGCTGCCCGACCGCGTCAGCCTCGACGGGCCGCTCCCTGGTCTCGAATCGCCGCTGCACGTCGCGAGCCGGGCGTTGTCCGATGATGCGGTGACGATCGCCGGACGCCGCGTCCTGGTGGTGGGCGGTGAGCAGCGCGGCATCTCCGAAATCTGGATGCACCCCTACCGCGTGCTGCAGGACCTCACCGTGACGATCGGCGGTGAGACGCCGCTGATCCGCGACGCGCAGATCACTCCGGTGGTGATGCAGCGCCATCTGGTGAGCCGTTCGCGCATCGTCGAGGAGGCGGTGGCCACGGCGCTCGACCACACCATCGTGTTCATCGACTACCGGCCCGAAAAGGTGGGCCGGGCGCGAGGACTGCGTCTCCCGACCGATCTGCTGCTCAGATGGCGCGTCGACCTGCGACGCACCTGGCCCTACGCGGCGGGGGCAGGCGGCGACTTGCGTTACCGGCTCGCCGCTGACGGGCGCGCCCTGCTCGTGACCGACGCGTCGGGCTTGCCGCGCGCCGCGTTTCTTCCGAGCGGCGACGTGGAGTGGCAGATCCGGCCGCTGCCGGACCATCCCGCGATCGACGTCGAGCTGCGCGTCGCGCTCGAAGCCCCATTCCGGCTCGTCCTGGTGGGTGGATCCTCGCGCGCGGAGCTCGACGCGGCGATCGCCGCGCTGGGGCGGCGCGGCGTGGTGGGGTTGTCGACGCAACGCAGCCGGCACGAAGCGCAGGTCCAGGAGCAGCTCGTGCGCCTGCGCTCGCCCGACGAGCCGGTGAATCGAGCCTTCGAGTGGGCCAAGCTGCGGCTCGACAGCTTCTTTGTGGAGACTCCGGGCGTGGGCCGCTCCCTCGTCGCCGGTTACGCCGCGGCGCGACCGGGATGGGGTGACGGCCGCCCCGGGTATGCCTGGTATTTCGCGCGCGACGCCTGTTGGACGGCGTTCGCGCTGCTCGCCGCCGGCGACTACGCCAGCTGCCGCCTGATCCTGCGCTTCCTCGGGCTCTCGCAGGACGTCAGCGGCAAAGTGATCCACGAGTACACGACGAGCGGCCTGGCGCACTACGACGCCGCGGATGCGACGCCGCTCTACTTGCTGCTCGCCGGGCGCTACGCCGCCTGGACGGGCGACCTCGCCTTTCTTGGAGAGCGCTGGCCCGAGCTGGAGCGGGCGTACCGGTATTGTCTGGAGACGGACGCCGATGGGGATGGCTTGATCGAGAACTCCGGTGTGGGGCACGGGTGGATCGAGATGGGGCCGCTCTCCGGCTCGCACGTGTCGCTGTATCTCGCCGGGATCTGGGCGGCGGCGCTCGCCGGTCTCGCTCCGGTCGCGCGCGGACTGGGCCACGCCACCTTCGCCGACGAGCTGGTCGAGCGCGCGGCGCGCGCACGCGAGCAGATCGCGACCCGCTTCGCCGTGGATGGGGACTTCGCCCTCGGCTTGCTCGCCGACGGGACGGTTCAGCGCCAGCGGACGGCGCTCACCGCCGTGCCGCTGTTGCTCGGGGCGATTGATGCCGAACGGGCGTCGGGCTGGCTCGACAGTATTACCTCGCCTGAGTTCACGACGCCGTGGGGTGTGCGGCTGATCTCGCGCGACGATCCGGTCTACAGCCCGGCCGGTCATCAGACCGGCACGGTCTGGCCGCTTTATACCGGGTGGGTGAGTCTTGCCGAGTACGCCTGCCACCGCGGCGAGCAGGCGTTCGCACACCTGATGGCGAATGCGCGTCTGCCGTTCGCGCGGGGACAGGGCTCCTTCGCGGAGGCGCTCGATGGTGATGTCGGGACGATCGCCGGCGTCTGCCCGGAGCAGGCGTGGTCGGCCGCGCAGCTCGTCACGCCGCTGATCGAGGGGCTGCTCGGGGCCAAACCGGATGCCCTCGCCAATCGCTTGACGCTCGCACCGCACCTCCCCGCGCAGTGGAGCGAGTGCGAGTGGCGCGGGCTCCACGTGGGGCACACGACTCTGGACGTCCGCGTCACGACCGGCGTCGAGCGAGTGGTCGTCCGGTTGCGGCGCACGGCCGGCGGCCGGCTCGACGTCACCGTCGCGCCGGCGATTTCACCGCACGGGTCGGTCGAGGTACGGGTGGATGACGAGCTGCTGCAACCGCGGCTCGAGATCGATCACGGGTGCCGGCACGCGCATGTCAGCTTCGAGCTGGCCGACGAGCACGAGGTGGAGTTCGTCACTGGCCTGCGACCCTGACCGGGACGCTGCTCGAGCCGAGGAAGGTCCGCCCCAGCTGCCCCTGCGTTCCGTCTCCCCAGCAGTACAGCACCAGCCCGCCGGTCAGCCCGCAGGTGAAAGCCGCTCCGGCGTGCACGTCCGCAAAGCGCAGCCCGCCGCGGACGAGGACGGGAGTGGGCCGATCGATCTGAGAGCTGTCGCCGAGCTGGCCGCTCGTGTTGGCCCCCCAACAATAGGCGAGACTGTCGGTGGTGATGCCGCACGAGTGTTGCCCGCCGGCGGAGATGGTGCGAAAGGTGAGTCCGCCCGCCACGGTGGTCGGCACCGGCACGAGCGAGTCGGGGAGTCCAGTCCCGGTCTGTGAGCGGGTGTTCGCGCCCCAACACCGTGCCATTCCGGCGGTGGTGACAGCACAGCTGTGCCCGCCGCCAGCGGAGATGGTGCTGAACGTCTGGCCGGGAGCGATCGCCGTGGGGAAGCTGCGGTCGCTCGTCGAGGAATCTCCGATCTGCGCAGACGCATTACCTCCCCAACACCACGCCGACTGGTCGGCCGCAACGGCGCAGGTGTGGACGGCGCCGCTCGCGATGGCGACCCAGTGCGTGTCGGCGGCGACGGCCTGCGGCACGTTGCGATCCGCGCCGAGTCCGTCACCCAGCTGTCCGGCGCCGTCCGCGCCCCAGCAGATGCCGGTGCCGGAGACGTCGAGCGAGCAGGTGTGCGCTCCGCCGGCGGCGAGCTGAGCAAATTGCGCGCTGGCGGAGACGATCTGCGGAATCGCGGGGTTGCCGGGCGTGCCGTCGCGACCGAGCCGGCCATTCGCCTCCCGCCCCCAGCACCAGGCCGCTCGCGTGACGTCGACGGCGCAGCTGTGAGCGCTTCCCGCCGAAATGGCGTCGAGCGTGGCCGGGATCGCCACGCGTTGCGGGACCGGCTCGACGAGCGATGCGGACCCGGTCCCGATCTGGGCGTCGTCGTTCCTTCCCCAGCAATACGCGTGGTGATTGTTGGCGACCGCGCACGCATGATTGGCGCCGGTCGCGAAAGAATTGTAGACGACGGGGGTGACGAAGACGGTGACGGCTCCGGTGACCACGCCGGCGTAAACCCGGACAGTCGTCGATCCGGGCCGGAGCCCGCGCACCGTTCCCAGCGCATTCACGACCGCGAGGACAGTGGTGTCGGAGGAGACCCAGCTCAGGGCGACTCCCGTGAGCACATTGCCCGCAGTGTCCTTCACCTGCGCCTGCAGCCGCAGCGTGTCGTCGGTGATCACGGTCGCGGAATCCGGGGTCACCCGGACGGTCGCCGGGCCGGACGGCGGCGACGGATAGGGCGCAGGCGGGACGAACGGTCCCTCACACGCCGCGAGGGCGGCGACCGCGACGATGGTGAGGTGGCGCATCGTGAGTTCCACGAGGAAGCTAATAACCTGACCCTGCACAAAGGGTCGCTTCGCCAATCATTGCGTCGTAGGTTATCGGCGGCATGGCCTCCGTCACTCTCAAGAACCTCACGAAGCAGTTCAACAGCGGCAATCCCGCCCTGCGCGATCTGTCGCTCGAAGCGCGGGACGGAGAGTTTCTGGTGCTGCTCGGTCCCACCGGCTGCGGCAAGACCACGACGCTGCGCTGCATCGCCGGTCTCGAGGAGCCGACCGACGGGCAGATCCTGATCGGCGATCGCGACGTCACGCAGCTCTCTCCCGGCGACCGTGACGTCGCGATGGTGTTTCAGAACTACTCTCTCTATCCGCATCTCACGGTGCGCGACAACATCGGTTTCCCCCTCGCGCTGCGACGCGTGCCGCGCGGCGACCGTGCGCGCCGCGTCGAGGCCGCCGCCGAGCGGCTCGGCCTGACGGACTTGCTCGACCGCCGGCCGGGAGAGTTGTCGGGCGGCGAGCGCCAGCGGGTGGCGCTGGGTCGGGCCATCGTGCGTGAGCCGAAGGTGTTCCTGTTCGACGAGCCGCTCTCCAATCTCGACGCCCAGCTGCGGCTCGGCCTCCGCGCCGAGCTGCTGCAGCTGCACCGCGATCTCGGCACCACGATGTTGTACGTCACGCACGACCAGATCGAGGCCCTGACGATGGGGGAGCGCATCGCCGTCCTGCACGGCGGGCGGCTGCGCCAGGTGGGAACGCCCGGTGAGGTGTACGCCAGCCCCGCGGATGCCTTCGTGGCGGGATTCGTCGGCAGCCCCGGCATGAACGTTCTGTCCGCAGCCCCGGAAGCGGACCGCAAGCGCGTGCTCGCGTGCGGCTCGTTGCGGCTGAAAGTCCCCATGAACATCTCCGGGAGCGTGCTGCTCGGCGTCCGCCCCGAGCATGTCGAGATCGAGCTGCCGGGCGTCGGCGTCGGCGACGCCGAAGTGCGCGTCGTCGAGCCGCTCGGCAGCGACACCCTGGTGCACCTGGACGCCGGCGGCGTGGCGCTGGTGGCGAAAGTGCAGGGCATTCCGCTGATGCGCGCGGGAGACAAAGTCGGCGTGCGCATCGACCCGATGCAGCTGCATCTCTTCGACGCATCCGGCGCCCGGCTGGGATGATCCGTCGCGCCGTCGCCGCCGTCGCCCTGCTGCTCGCGCCGGCCTGCCGGACCGATCGCACGGTTCTGGCGCTCGCGAACTGGGCGGACTATCGCGAGTCGGAAGTCGAGGACCGCGCCCTCGCGCCGTTCGCGGCGGCGCATCCCGGCGTCGTCGTCGAGCAGCAGAGCTCCGGCACCGGGTTGATGGAATACCGCGAGCGGGTGCTCACGGCGATCGCCGCCGGTCATCCCCCGGACGTCTTTCTCCTGGACCACAGCGATGTGCCCGCGTTCGCCGACCACGGTGCGGTCATCGATCTCGCCCCCTATCTGGCGCGGCTCGGCGTCGACCCGGTGCGCTACGATTCCACCGTGCTCGGCATATTTCGCCGCGGCGCTGCCGTGTACGCCATCCCCAAGGGGTACACGCCGATCGTCATCGTCTATAACAAGGACCTGTTCGACCGTGCGGCCCTGCCGTACCCGACGGGCGACTGGACGTGGGACGAATTTCGCCGCGTCGCGCGCGTGCTGACGCGCGATACCGACGGGGACGGCCGCGTGGACCAATGGGGGACGGCGTTCGACAGCCGAGCTTCACTGTGGATCCCGTGGCTCTGGTCGGGCGGGGGCGACGTGCTCTGTGCCGACGGTTCCCGCTCCAGCGGGTGTCTCGACAGCCCGCAAAGCGTGGCGGCGATCCGCTGGCTCACGGGCTGGGTGACCGACGACAGCATCGCGCCGCGCGCCGAAGACAACCTGCGCCTCTTCTATTCGGGCAAGGTCGCGATGCTGACGACGGGTCACTTCTGGATTCCCAACCTGCGGCCGTACGTCGATGACGGCCGCTTGCGGATCGGTTTCGTCGAGCTCCCGCACCGCGCCGGCGTCCAACCGCAGACCGTCGTCTATGCCTCGGGGCTGGCCGTGCCCGCCGACGCAGCCCATCGCAAGCTCTCAGTGGAGCTGGCCACCTACCTCGCCGACTCGCTCGCCGAGGCCATCCGCCTGAGCGCCGGGATCGAGCTCCCCAGTCTCATCGCCTCGGCACAGACCGTCGCCATCCTCGACACGACGGGATGGGAGCCGGTCTTCCTGCGCGCCATGCATCACGCGCGGGCACCCTGGGGCGCGCGCGTCGCGCACTGGCGTGTCGTCGAAGCGGCCCTCCCCGCCATGATCGACCGCATCGTGTTGCAGCACGTCGATCCCGCGGTGGCGGCGCGCGACATGGCGCGCCGGATCGACGCCGTCCTGACCGCGACTGATCCATGAAGCGACTGGGACGCCGCATCGCCGGCGCGTTCGTCATGGGGATCGCCGCCTTCGCGGCGCTCGCCGCCGCCCGCATCGTGATTCATCGCGCCGAGGTTGCCACCGCCGAACGCTCCGCCAACTCCGCCGCCGCCTACCTCGCCCTCGTGACGCCGACCGAGCCGGGCGGCACCGCCTACCAGCTGGTCCAGCTCCTGGCTCAGGCGCGCGGCATCGGCACGCTCCCCGGGTGGGTCGACGTAGTGGAGGTCTATCACGGCAACGCCCCGCTGGTCCACGCCACGGCGACGTCGCTGCCGCAGGCGACGCTCGACGAGCTGCGCGAGCGC
>DATFSB010000446.1:0-2296 GCA_035262825.1 Gemmatimonadales bacterium
GCTCTTCTCGGCCACCATCTCGCCGGATGTCGATGCACTGGCGCGTAGCGCGCTTTCCGGCCATGCCTCGGTCGAGATCGGCCGCCGCGCGCAGACCGCCGAAGGAATCGAGCACGTCATCGTCGCCGCCGACAAGCTCAAGAAGCGCGACGTGCTGGCGGCGATCCTGCAGGCGAAGCCCGCGGGGCAGACGCTGATCTTCACGCGCACCAAGTACGGCGCCGACAAGCTGGTCACGTTCCTGAAGCGATCCGGGATTCACGCGAACGCGATCCACGGCGACAAAGCCCAGAGCCACCGCACCCGCACGCTCGATGCGTTCCGCTCAGGGAACGCCGAGATCCTGGTGGCCACCGATATCGCCGCGCGCGGCATCGACGTGGACGGGATCCGCATGGTCGTCAACTACGACGTGCCGAACGATCCGGAGACCTACGTCCACCGCGTCGGTCGGACGGCGCGGGCGGGGGCGCGCGGGCTGGCGCTCACGCTCCTGTCTCCCGACGAGTGGCTGATGATGGCCGACATCGAGAAGCTGGTGGGGCAGGTGTTCCCGCGGGAGATCATCCCCGGCTTCGAGCCGTCGGTGGCGCCGCTGCAGCCGAAGCAGGCTGCGGCTGAAGTGAAGCGGCCGTCGCTGACGATCCGGGGGCGGACCGGCGCGACCCGGCGCCGGCGCTAACGCGCGGCGACTGAGTCGACCCTGTCCAGGAAGCTGCCAATCGCCATCACGTAGCGCTGCGGCGCGTCCTGCATCGGCAGGTGCCCGGTCGAGTCGAACACCACCAGCTCGGCGCCCGGGATCCGGCTCTGGTAGAATCGGGTCGTCGCCGGGGTTGCCGGATCGGAGGCCCCTACGAGAAACAGCGTCGGCACCGTGATCTCACCGAGCCGGGCGCTGCGGTTGTACGATGCGAGCGGACCGCTCGCGGTCCGACACGGCCCCCACAGCGCCCGCCTCGACGTTAGGTCGATTCCGCGGACGGCGCTATCGAGATCGGCTGACCACGGCTGTCGGGGCGCGACGAAACGCTCGAAGTACACTGCCATCGCGGCCTGGTAGTCAGGGGTCGCGCAGCTCCCATCCCGCTCGTGACGGGCGAGAACGCCGCGCACGGAGCCTGGCAGCGTCGCCACGAGACTGTCGTCATCCTGCCGGTAGTGATGGACGTCGAGGGCCGGGCCTGCCAGGATCAGACTCTTCACTCCGGCCGGATGCGACAGCATGTAGTCCGTCGCCAGCATCGAGCCCCACGAGTGGCCGTAGAGGTGTACCTCGGTGAGTCCGAGCACCCGCCGCACCTCGGCGAGCTCCGCCAGAAACCGTTGCATCGTCCACAGCGCTGAATCGACCGGGTGCTCGGAGTGCCCGCTGCCGAGCTGGTCGTAGAACACCACCGGACGTCGGTCGGCGAGCGCCGCGAGCGGCTTCAAATAGGTGCTCGGCACCCCAGGGCCCCCGTGCAGCACGAGCAGCGGCGTGCGCGTGCCGCTCCCCACGATACGGTACCACACCCTCCCACCCTGGACCGCGATGTATCCTTCGCGGGGCGAGAGACCGCGGTGGCTGCGCGGGCCGCAGGTTGAGAACAAGGCGGCTGCCACGCCGATCAGGACGATCGGGCGGGTGACCATGACGGCGCGAGGCCCTCCCTCAGCGTTTGTCGATCGGCACGTACCCGCGCGCCGGAGCCCCGATGTAGAGCTGGCGCGGACGCGAGATCTTCTGCTCTTTGTCGGTCAACATCTCCTGCCACTGCGCCAGCCACCCCGGCGTCCGTCCGATCGCGAACAGCACCGGAAACATGTCGACCGGGAACTTCATCGCCTCGTAGATGATGCCGGAGTAGAAATCGACGTTGGGGTACAGCTTGCGAGACACGAAGTAGTCGTCCTGCAGCGCGATGCGCTCGAGCTCGAGCGCGAGATCGATGAGCGGATTCTTGCCCGTCACCGCGAATACCTCGTCGGCGACCTGCTTGATGATGCGTGCCCGCGGGTCGTAGTTCTTGTAGATGCGGTGCCCGAAGCCCATCAGCTTCACATCGCCGTGTTTCACCCGCTCGACGTAGGCCGGCACCTTGTCCTTCGAGCCGATCTCCCGGAGCATGCGCAGCACTTCCTCGTTGGCGCCGCCGTGCAGCGGGCCGTACAGCGCCGCGGCGGCAGCGGCCATGGTCGAGTAGGGATCGGCGTGCGCCGATCCGACGCCGCGCATCGCGCTGGTGGAGCAGTTCTGCTCGTGATCGGCGTGGAGGATGAAGAGCACATCGAGGGCGTGCTCCAGCACCGGATG
>DATFSB010000447.1:0-11710 GCA_035262825.1 Gemmatimonadales bacterium
TGCTGCACCTTTCGTTTCAGATCGTGCTCGCCGAGGAGCGCAGCCAGTTCGACACGGAAGCGGTGGTGCGCGCGCTGGAGCAGAAGATGCGGCGCCGTCACGCGCAGGTGTTTGGTGAAGGGCCGGCGCCGGCGACCGACACCTGGGAGCGCAGCAAACGGCGCGAATCCGGTGCTTCCGGGCGCAGCGCCTTCGCCGGTGTGCCGCCGCACCTGCCGGCGCTGCTGATGGCGTTGCGGCTGCAGGAGCGTGCGTCCGGTGTGGGCTTCGACTGGCCCGACGAGCGCGGGCCGCTCGGCAAGTTGCGGGAAGAAATGGCCGAGCTCGAAGAAGTGGCGACGAGCGCGGAGCGCGGCCGCGTCGCCGCGGAGATCGGCGACGTCTTTTTCGCGGCGGTGAACCTGTCACGCAAGCTCGGGATCGATCCCAATCAGGCGCTGGAGCTCGCCAACCGGAAATTCCGGCATCGTTTCGAGGCGGTCGAGCGCATGGCGCGCGAGCGCGGGGTGGAAGTCGGCGAAGCGAGCCTGGACGAGCTGGATACGTTGTGGGAGGAAGTGAAGGCGGGGGGCCGTTAGGGCCAGAGCTTGTACAGCGTCCTCGGAAACGCGATCGCCTCGCGGATGTGCGGTATGCCGCAGATCCACGCCACCGTCCGCTCGACCCCGAGTCCGAATCCGGCGTGCACGAACGTGCCGTACCTGCGCAGGTCGAGGTACCAGCCGTACGCCTCCTCCGGCAGACCTTCCGCCTTGATGCGCGCGCGCAGCTTGTCGAAATCGTCCTCGCGCTGGCTGCCGCCGATGATCTCGCCGTAGCCTTCGGGGGCGAGCATGTCGTTGTTGAGGACGGTACGCGGGTCGGCGGGATTCTCCTTCATATAGAAGGCCTTCACCGCCTTGGGGTAGTTGTAGACCATCACGGGACGGTCGTATTGCTTCGCCAGCAGCGTTTCGTCGTCGCCGCCGAGGTCGCGGCCCCACTCGATATCGGCGCCCAGTCCCTTGAGCTTTTCGACAGCGTCGGTGTAGGAAATCCGGTGGTAGGGGGGGACACACGCTTCGAGCGGGGCGAGATTGCGCTCCAGCTCCGCCAGCTCGGGGCGGCGCCGTTCCAGACAGCGCCGCACGATATAGCTGACGAAGTCCTCCTGCAGCCGCATATTCGCGTCCGAATCGTTCCAGGCGACCTCCGGCTCCACCATCCAGAATTCGGTGAGGTGGCGGCGGGTTTTCGACTTTTCGGCACGGAACGTGGGTCCGAAGCAGTAGACTTTGCCGAGCGCCGCGGCGGCGGCCTCCACGTACAGCTGGCCGGTCTGGGCGAGGTAGGCTTTTCCCAGATCGAAGTAGTCGGTGGAGAAGAGCGTTCCGGCGTGCTCGCCGATCGATCCGGTGAGGATCGGCGTATCGACCAGCACGAAGCCGCGCTCGTAGAAGAAATCGCGGATCGCCTGGATCACTTCGTGTCGCACCCGGGCGATCGCCACCTGGCGCCGGCTGCGTAGCCAGAGGTGACGGTGCTCGAACAGAAATGCGGTGCCGTGCTCCTTGGGAGAGATGGGAAACTCCGGGCTCGTCCCGATCACGCGCAGATCGCCGGCGGTCAGCTCGACGCCGCCGGGGGCGCGGGCGTCGGCGCGCACCGTGCCCGTGACCTCGACCGACGTCTCCTGGGCGAGGCCGGCGAGCGTTTCCCAGACACCCTCGGGGACGTCCTTCTTCGAGACCACGACCTGCAAGTAGCCGGTACCATCGCGCAACGAAACGAATGCGATCTTGCCGCTCGACCGCGTAGTCATCACCCAGCCGCGTACCGTCACCGGCTGTCCCGCCAGCGCGGGCAACGCGTCGATTCGCTGTGGCTCCGGCATAGGCGCGGCATACTAGTGGCGGCCCTCTGCACTGTCAACGCAATTGCGTGCGCGCCCGTCGTGCGCGTCGGTCCCGACCGCGATGACGCCGGTTGGCACAGCGAGCTCGGCTCGCCACGGCACGATGCCTCCACGCCGGAGTCCCTGGCGGCCGACCCGCAGCCGCTGTGGCGCGCCGCCGCCGGCCGCGCCGTGCGCGCCGGACCTGCCATCGGATCGAGTGTCGTCGCCGTGGGGACATCGGATCGCTCCGTGGTCTTGCTCGACCGCGCCGACGGCGTCCGCATCTGGCGCCGCCACGTCCCCGGAACGGTGGCCGCTGGGCCGCTGATCGCCGGCGCCGCGGTCTACGTCGCCACGCAGGCGGTGCCGGACGGCCGCGTGCTGGCATTGCGGCTCAAGACCGGCGCGCCGCTGTGGAACGCCCACACCGGTGGCGTGTCGGCGGGGCTCGCCCTGACCGATTCGGTAATCGTCGCCGCCACCGATCGCGGTACGGTCGTAGCACTCGACCGGCGCACGGGTGAGCGGCGCTGGGAGCGCAACCTCGGCCGCGCCATCCGGGCGACCCCCGTGATCGCAGCGACCGGAATCGCCGTCGCCACGATCGGTGATACTCTCTATCTGCTGGACTCCGAAACAGGGGCGATCCGCGCCCGTCTCGCGACCCCCGGCACGATCGTCGGCAGCCCGGCGACCGACGGCAGCCGGCTCTTTGCCGGCACCACGGCGGGCCACCTCCTCGCCGTCACCCTGCCCGACCTCACCGTCCTGTGGGACCGGTCCGTTGGTGACGCCGTATACGGCGCCCCGGCCCTGTCGGGGGATACCCTCTATGCCACGACGGACCGCGGGACGCTGTGGCGAGTCCCGCTGGGAGCTCCGGAGGCGGCGCGGTCGGTGGCGCTCGGGGTCCCCTTCACCGCCGGTCCCACGCCGCTCGCCAACGGCGTCCTCGTCGCGGGCGTGACGGGAGACATCATGCTGATCGATGCCACGACCGATTCGATTCGCTGGCGCACCCGGAGGCGGGCGCCGATCGAGGTGCCGCCGATCGTGAAGGACCGGGAGTTGTTTCTCGTCACCGGGAACGGCATTGTGGAGGCGTATCGATGAAGCGCGTGCTGACCGTGGTGGTGACGCTGGCGACTCTCGCTCCGGCCCTAGCGGCGCAGGAAACACCGGCGACGCCGCCGCCGCGCAACTGGAAAGAAAACGTGGTGCACTACGGTAAGTGGACCACGGCCCTCGCGGCGGTCGGACTGACGCTCCTCGCGGCTCACGAGCACGATCGCGCCAACCAGAGCTGGCAACAGCTGCTGTCGCTGTGCAACGCCGACAACGCCGCCTGCCAGCTGCGCTTCGACGGGCAGTACGTCGATTACCAGGCCGAGCTGTACTATCAGCAGACGCTGTACTACGACCATCGCGCTCGCCGCCGTATCCTCGGCGCCCAGATTTCTGTTCTCACCTCGGCGACGCTGTTCATCCTCGACCTGCGCCACCACGGCGGGAATCCGCCGAATATTCCGTTTAATGGGTCGCGCTTGCAGCTGACGGCTGAGCCTTCAGGGGACGGTACGCGGGTAGGGATGCGGGTGACGTTCTAGAAGCGTACCGGGTTCTGGGTCTTGAGTATTGGGCTACCCACAACCCGGAACTCACGACGCTTTTATCCGACTCGAAACAGCTCGAACCCTCTCTCGTATCGCTGAACCACGTTTTCACGATATGCCAGATTTTCCGGCCGCTGCAGGCCCGGATCGCGCGCGATCAGCTCCGCGGCGGAGCGGCGCGCAGCGTCCAGGAGATCGAGGTCCTTCGAGAAATCGGCGTAGCGTAGGGCAATCCCTCCCGATTGACGCGCGCCCGTCAGCTCACCCATGCCCCGTTCAGCGAGGTCGAGCTCGGCGATCTTGAAGCCGTCGGTCGTCTCGGTGAAGGCCTTGAGACGGTCGGCGGCGGCGCGCGCGTTCGAGAGCAGAATGCAGTGACTGGCCGCGCTGCCACGTCCCACCCGGCCGCGCAGCTGGTGCAGCTGCGCCAATCCGAAGCGCTCGGCGTGCTCGATCAGCATCACCGTCGCGTTGGGGACGTCGATTCCCACTTCGATCACACTCGTCGCCACAAGCACCGCGATCGCGTTGTCGCGGAACGCCCGCATCTCGGCATCGCGGGCGTCCGCCTTGACCCGGCCGTGCACCAGGCCGACCCGGAACTCGGAGAACACCTTGGCGAGCTTCTCATGCATCGTCGTCGCCGCCTTGAGGTCCGCCTTCTCCGACTCGTCGATCACCGGGTAGAGCACGTACGCCTGTCGCCCGGCGCCGCACTCGCCGCGAATGAACTCGTAGATCTTGGTGCGGGCCGCTTCCGTGCGCAGTGCGGTCTTGATGGTGCCCCGTCCCGGCGGCCGCTCCGCGATCGTCGTGACGTCGAGATCGCCGTACAGCGTGAGCGCGAGAGAGCGCGGGATCGGGGTGGCGGTGAGGAGCAGGACGTCGGGGGCGTCGCCTTTCTCGGCGAGGGCGGCGCGCTGCTCGACGCCGAAGCGGTGCTGCTCGTCCACGACGGCGAGGCCGAGCCGGTGAAACGCGACCGATTCCTGGATCAGCGCGTGCGTTCCCACCACGATGCGGGACGCGCCGCTCGCCAGCCGCGCCCGGATCGCCGTTTTCTCCGTCGCCGTCGCGCGACCGAGCAACACTTCGGGGCGCAGCTCCAGCGGTGCGAGCAGTCGCGTCAACGTCACGGCGTGCTGTTCCGCCAACAGCTCGGTCGGCGCCATCAGAGCTGCCTGGAAGCCGTTCTCCACCGCGAGCAGCATCGCGAACAACGCCACCACCGTCTTCCCGGTACCGACGTCCCCCATGAGCAACCGGTGCATGCGATCCGGCGCCGTCATGTCGTCCATGATTTCACGGATCGCCCGCTTCTGGTCGGAGGTCAGCTCGAATGGCAGCGCTTCCTTCAACCGGGTGGTGAGGTCGTGACGCTGCGTGAAGCGAATCCCCGCCCGTGCGCGCTTGGCGAGAAAGCGCGCGCGCGCCTGCACCAGCTGCTGATCGAAGAACTCGTCGAACGCAAGACGCCGCCGGCCCGCCTCCGCGTCGGCGACGGTCGACGGGCGATGCACGGCGGCGAGTGCCGTCTTCAGGTCAGGGAGCCCCAACCCGGTCCGGCGTGCAACAGGTTGCGGATCCTTGACCAGCGGGAGCAGGGCGTCGAGGTGTTGCTGCAGGAGAGCCCGGATCTGCTTGTGCGACAACCCCTCCGTGGCGGGGTAGATCGGCAGGATCAGCCCGCGGTCCCCCGTCTCGGCCGCCTCGTCGGGATCGGCGAGCACGATGAACTCGCGCGGCACGAGCTGGCGGCCGTGATAGTAGCGCACCGGACCCGTGACGAGCAGCAGCTGCCCCTGACGGATGGTCCGCTCGAGAAACGGCTGCCCGGGCCACGCGCACTCGAGCACCCCCGAATCGTCCTGCAGCAGCGCCCGGAACACCCGCAACCCGCGCCGGGTCGGCAGGATTCCGGTCGAGCGCACGCGGCCGACGCCCGTGACCTCCTCTCCGACACGCGCGCGGGCGAGCGGCGTGACGCTCGTGGCATCGAGATAGCGGTGCGGGGCGTGATAGAGCAGGTCGCCAGCGGTGCGGATTCCCAGCCGGCTCAGCGCCTCGGCGCGTTTCGGGCCGACCCCCTTCAGGAACTTGACCGGCGACCGCAGCTCGATCGCCATTACCCGGTGACGAGCCGCCGGGCGTAGGACGCGGCGTCGAACACCTCGAGATCGTCGAGCCCTTCGCCCGTGCCGACGAACCGGATCGGGACGGGGACGGCGCGCCGGACCGCCACGACGGCCCCTCCGCGCGCCGTCCCGTCGAGCTTGGTCACGACGAGACCGGTGAGCGGCACGGCGGCCGCGAAGGCGCGGGCCTGGGAAACGGCGTTCTGCCCCACGCTACCGTCGAGCACGAGCAGCGACTCGTGCGGCGCGCCGGGACAGCGTTTCGCCACCACGCGCGCCACCTTCTTCAGCTCCTCCATCAGCCGCGACTCGGTGTGCAGCCGGCCAGCGGTATCGACCAGCACCGTATCCCGGCCGCGCGCCAGCGCGGCATCGATCGCGTCGAACGCTACCGCCGCGGGATCGCCGCGACCGTCGTTCGCTCCGCCCACGCAGGGCACGTCGAGCCGCTCGGCCCAGCGGCGCAGCTGCTCCACGGCGCCGGCGCGGAAGGTGTCGGCGGCGGCGAGCAGGATGCGGCGCCCCGCACGCTCGAGCCGCGCGCCCAACTTGGCGACCGTCGTCGTCTTGCCGACGCCGTTGACCCCGTAGACGAGGATGACCGTCGGCGGCTCGGCGGCCCGCGCCAGCTCACCCGGCGTCACCCCGGGATCCGCGAGCAACGTCGTCACGGTGTGCGCGAGGTAGGCCTCACGATCGGTCGCCGTCTTCAGACCCTCGATCAGCTCGTCGGTCGCGGCGACGCCGAAATCGGCCTCGAGCAGAATGCGCTCCGCTTCGACGATGCCGTCCGTCCCGCGCCCGAATGCGCGCGCGAGGCGCTGCCACAGTCCGGCCATCAAGGCAACCCCTGGCGACGCCGCCATGCCCACTCCGCTGCGAACGCGGCGATGGCGAGGGCATAGAGCCACCACAGATCCCGCGCACCGACGTCACGCCGCACGTCGCCCGCTTCTCCGGGCTGCGGGGCGAGTACCGCCGGGTCGGGGCGCCATTCGTCCGAGTACTGCTCGACCGCCACCATCCCCTGTTCCGTTCCCTGGTCGCCCGCACGCCAGCGATACACCCCCGGCGCGAGACGCAGCGAGGCCTCTCCCTGGGCGTCAAAGCGCAACGTCGCGGTGCGAGAGCCGGCCGGCGACTCGAGCGTGATGGCCGTCGCACTCGGCGCTCCACCCCCACGCCAGCGCCACAGCAGCGGCATTCCCTGTGGGACCGCGTCGCTCACGGGGCCGAAGCGCTCCTTCCCGGCCGCCGCATCCGACAGCAACCAATCGGCGATCGCGGCGACGAGACTGCGATAGGCCTCGGCCGGGACGCCGCCGCGGAACCCCCAGCGCCACAGGCCCGTCCCGGCGAGCGTCGCCGATCGTACTCCGTTGGAATCACTCACCACGGCGACCGGGCGCGAGACGCCGCGGCGGCCGAGGCGCGCCGTCAATAGGACGGTGGCATTGGAGTCGGTGGACAGGTCGACGACGCCCTGCGCGGGGGGCAGCGAGTCCCAATCGACCCCGGCGAACGCCGCTGCGAGCGGCGAGGCCGGCGGGGGGTCGACGTACCAGTCGCCCGAGCGGGCGGCCGTGAAAGGCCACGACACGATGCCGCCCCGGCGCCGATAGGCGGCGAGCCGCGCCGGGTCGCCGATCAACGCCACCAGTCGAGCGCCGGCGACCGCGCGCGCGGCGGCGTCGCCGCCGAGCGGCGCCAACGTCGTCCCGTCGCGCCACTTCCCCGGCTCGGTCTGAACGAGCAGCTTCACGGGGACGCGGGACACCTCGGCCAGCGTCTTCGCGAAGAAGCGCGATTCCCAATCGGGTGGCGCTGCCAGGACCACCGCCGCCGGCTGAGCGCTCACTTCGAGGACGAGCAGACGCGCGTCATCGCGTGGTTCCGTGTCTCCCGCTCCCTCCAGCCGCACCTCCAGCACCTGAAACCCCGTCGCGAGCTGCGCCGGCGGAATATCGACTTCCGTTGCCAGCGACCCGGAGTCGGGGAGCGTCACCGGTGTGGTCGTGAGACGGCGACCCGCGACCGACACCACGAGCGCGGCCCGGCGCGCCGTGCCCGCCGGCCGCGGCCCCGCCACCCCGTAGGCCGCGCGCAGCCGTACGGTGTCTCCGACCGCGACGCGTCGCGGCCCGTCGACCGAGGCGACATAGGCGTCGAAGAACGGCGTGCGTGGCAGCACGATGATGCGCGGACGCCGCCGCAGGTCGGGCGGCAGGACGGCGCCGTCGGTGATGGCACCGTCCGAGATCACGATGACCGCACCGCCGCGCGCCGCCGCGGCGGCGAGCGCCGGCGCAAGCAGGCTCTGGCCGTCATGCGGCGGCGCGGAGTCGAACCCATCGACGTCGCTGCCGAAGCGCCAAACCGAGCCCCCCGCCTCGAGGCGCCGGGCGCTGTCGAGCGCGGCGGCCCACGGCCCGTTCGTGCCCGTCATGCTGAGCGACGCGTCGAGCAACACGAGCGGTGGGGAGCCGCCGGCCACGGGGCGCGAGCGTGACGGGTTGATCAGCAGCAGGAGCACGGCACCGAGTCCCACGGTCCGCAGCACCAGGGGAACGATCGTCACGCGGCGCACTGCAATGCCTCCGCCAGCGTGAACCGCCCTTCGTGCAAGGCCCGCCCCACCACCGCGCCGGCCAAGCCTGCTTCACGAATCGCCAGCAGGTCGGCGAGACTCGAGACGCCGCCGCTCGCCACCACCTCGAGGCCTACGCCAGCGAGCTTCGTGGCGCCGTCGATATCGGGCCCGCGCAGCAGCCCGTCGCGACGGACGTCGGTATAGATCACGTGCACGCACCCGGCACTCATCAACCGCTCTCCCAGCGTCAGCATGTCGAGGTTGACCACCGTCGCACGGCCGCGCGGCACCACGCGACCCTCGGTCGCGTCGACGGCCGCCGCCAGGCGCGCCGGTCCATGCCGCCGGATGAGCCGCGGAGCGAGGTCGGGATATTCCGCTACCGCGGCGCAGCCGATCACCACGCGCGACGCACCCCATTCGAGCAGCTCGCGGACGGCGTCCTCGCTGCGCACCGAGCCTCCTATCTGGACCGCCAGCTGCGGCGGCCGGGCGGCGAGGATGGCGCGGACCAGATCGCGGTTCGACCCCGTCCCGTACGCCTGATCGAGGTCGACCAGGTGCACCCACTGCGCCCCCTCGGCGGCGAGCCGCCGGACGGCGTCGGCCGGATCGTCCCCATACACCGAGGACGTCGTGGCGGCCGAGCGGACGTGCGTCACACGCCCGCCTCGAATGTCGACGGCGGGATAGAGATCCACGGATGTGATCGAAGTGGAGTTTAGTCGACGCTCTTCGCGCCGTCGGACTGCACCGGCTCGAGCTGCAGGCCCAGCGCCTGCCGGACCGCCGCGAACGCCGACTGCAGGGTCTTCGGGACGGGGGCCCCGGCGCCGGCATTGGTGCGCTGCGGATTGGTGGGGCGGCCGTTCACGAGAAACTCGTAGTGCAGGTGTGGGCCGGTCGACAACCCGGTCGATCCCACGTAGCCGATCGTCTCACCCTGGGTGATGCGCTCGCCGCCGTGCAGTCCCGTGGCGAAGGCCGACAGATGCCCGTAGCGGGTGCGGATCCCGTTGGCGTGGCGCAGCTCGATCATGTTGCCGTAGCCGGCGTCGCGCCCGACCTGCGTAACGAGTCCATCGGCGGTGGCGCGCACCGGCGTGCCGTACGCCGCGGCGTAGTCCACACCCTCGTGCTGGCGATAGGTGTGGAGAATCGGATGCAGGCGTCCGCCGAAGCCGCTCGTGATGCGCCGGAACTGCAGCGGCGCGCGCAAGAAGGCGCGCTTCAGGGAGCGACCCTGATCGTCGTAGAATCCCCGGGCGTTGGCTACGCTGTCTGGCTCGAAGTAGTAGGCATAGCTGGCCCGCCGCGACACGTCGACGCGGACAGCCATCACGCGCCCGAAGCGGATGCCGCCTTCGCTCGAGACGAGCCGGTCGTAAAGCACTTCGAAGCGGTCGCCGCTCCTGATGTCGCGGGTGAAGTCCACTTCCCAGTCGTACACGTCGGCGATCGCCCAGGCGAGCGCCTGGCGCTCCGACCCCGGCAGGATCGAATCGGGGACCGCCGCATCGATCGCGTCGTAGAGCGAAGTGGTAATGCGGCCGACGGTGCGCACCCGCTGCGGCTCCCAGGGAATCACCTCTTCCCGCTCGGTCCAGCCGCTCGAGTCGCGGGAATACCAGAGCCGCCGGTCGGGGGACAGGCGCACCATGAACCCGTCGGCCACCGAATCGGTGACCGGCCGCCGGAAGTGAAAGACGAGCCCCGGCGGCAGGCGCCGCATGTCGAGCCGCGAGGCGGAGGTGAGAAACGCCGCGTAGGTCGTGCCCGTGATGCCGGCGCGCGCCAGCACCGTCGAAAGCGTTTCGCGTCGTCCCAGCGTGTCCGCGAACTCGCGATACGCCGTGGTGACGCGAATCGGCTCGGCGGCGGGCATACGGCCGGCACGGAAGTGCCGCACCGTCAGCGCGACGCCGAGCGCCGCCACGAGCGTGGCGGCGGCCACGACTGCGGGAGTTCGCCGCATCAATCCATCTGGCGCCGGATGAAGGTGGGAATCTCCATCTCGTTCACTTCCGATGGCGGATTCCCCGGCTGCTGGCGGCGCGGCGGCTCCGGCTTGGCGTATCCCGGAGGAGGAGGCGGCGTGGGCCGCGCGGGCCGCTTCTCAAACGGCAGCACGCCCGGTGCGGCGGCGGCACGGGCCGGCGGCGTTTCGGCCTGCGCGACCGGCTTGTCGAAGCCGGTGGCGATGACCGTCACGCGCAGCTCGCCGTGCATCGCCGGATCGGGAACAGCGCCCCAGATGATCTCCGCTTCGTCGCCGGCGGCGTCGTGAATCGCCTCGCTCACCTGGGTGACTTCCCCGAGCGTCAGGTCCTCGCCGCCGGTGATGTTGATGAGCACACCGGTCGCGCCCGCGATCGAGATATTGTCGAGCAACGGCGACGAGATCGCCTGCTGCGCCGCTTCCATGGCGCGGTTCTCGCCGCGGCCGGTGCCGGTGCCCATCAGCGCCGTACCGCCGTTCTGCATCACCGTCCGCACATCGGCGAAATCGACGTTGACGAGACCGGTGACGCAGATGATCGACGAGATGCCCTGCGTGGCATGCAACAGCACCTCGTCGGCCTTCTTCAGGGCGTCCTGGAACGGAATGCCCTTCCCGACCACCGCGAGCAGCCGTTCGTTGGGCACGACGATCATCGTGTCGACGTGCTTGCGCATCTCGGCGATTCCCATTTCGGCCTGCCGCATCCGCTTGCGGCCCTCGAACAGGAACGGCTTGGTGACGATGCCGATGGTGAGAGCGCCGAGGTCGCGGGCCACCTGGGAGATGATCGGTGCCGCGCCGGTTCCCGTCCCGCCCCCCATGCCGCAGGTGATGAACACGAGGTCCGCGCCCTGCAGGGCGTGGAGCGCTTCGTCGCGGTTCTCCTCGATCGCCTGGCGGCCGATCTCAGGCCGCGCACCCGCACCGAGGCCGCGCGTCAGCTTCTTCCCGATCTGCACCTTGACGGTGGAGCGATTCTTTTCCAGCGCCTGGGCATCGGTATTGACCGCGATGAACTCGACGCCCTGAACGCCCTCTTCGATCATGCGGTTGAGGGCGTTGCCGCCCCCGCCGCCGACGCCGATGACTTTCATGCGCGCGTTCTGCGCGATCGTTTCTTCCAGTTCGAAGATCATGTCTCCCTCGGGTCCTCGATCAGAAGAAGTCTTGCAACCATCGCTTCAGTGGCCCCAGTACCCGCTCGACCCCGCCGTCCAAGGTGCTGGCGACGTGGGCCGCCGTTCCTTGTGTCAACCGCCGTGACGCATACAACACCAACCCGACGGGCACCGCGTAGCGCGGTGCCTGCACGCTGTCGACCAGTCCCGAAATGCCGAGCTCCGGCGTACCGGCCCGCACCGGCACCGCGAACACCTCGCGCGCCAGCTCCACGAGCCCCGGCAGATGCGCCGTGCCCCCCGAGAGCACGACGCCGGCGGGAAGGCGACCGCCGCCGTACCCCGCCCGCTCGAACTCGCGCCCCACCAGCATGAA
>DATFSB010000448.1:0-3732 GCA_035262825.1 Gemmatimonadales bacterium
TCGGCCAGCGTCAGCCGCAGGGAGACCTTGAGATCGGCGCCGCGACGACGGTCGCGCCGCGTGCGCTCGCCGCCGCCGAAGAACGCGTCGAAGCCGCCCAACCCGCCGAAGTCGCGCATGAAGATGTTGAGCGCTTCGGAGAGATCGAAGTGCGTGAAGCCGCCCGCCGCGGCGCCGGCGCCGCGCAGACCCGCCTCTCCGTAGCGATCGTACGCCGCGCGCTGCTCGGGATCGTGCAGTACCTCGTACGCCTCGGCGATCTCCTTGAAGCGCTCTTCCGCCCCCGACTCCTTGTTGCGATCGGGGTGCGATTCCATGGCCAGTTTGCGATACGCCTTCTTGATAGCTGCTTCGGATGCGTCCCGGGGAACGCCCAGGACGTCGTAGTAATTCCTGCTCATTGCAGCAGCTCCTGCACGAGGCGACTCGTATGCTCGACGAGCGCCACGACTTTGTCATAGGGCATGCGCGTCGGACCCAGTACGCCGATCACACCGGAGAGCGGACCGGACCGGTAGGGCGACGTCACGAGCGTAAAGGCGGCGAGCTTCGGATCCAGATGCTCGCTGCCGATGGTGATGGTCAAGCCGGGGGCGGTGCGCTGCGCCAACGCCTCGCGCAGCCGGTCGCGCCGCTCCGTGACTTCGAGCAGGCCCTGGAGCCGTTCCGCGGTCGCGAACTCCGGCTGTCCCGCGAGCAGCTGGGCCGACGACAACACTACGCCGCCGGGGAACGGACCGGCATCGGCGGCGGGGACATCGAACAGCTCGTCCGCTTCCTGAATGAAGATGTTGAGCAGCTCGCTCGAGTGCGGCGAGGCGGCGGCGTCGCGCAGCCGCTCGGACAGCGACGCGCGGATCTCCCGCAACGTGAGACCGGCCAACCGCTCGTTGAGGACGACGGCGACCTGCACCACCGCCTCGGCCGCCATGTGCGACGGCACCTCGACGAAAATGGTTCGCACCGCGCCGCTCTTCAGCGTCAGCACGAGCAGCAACCGCTCGCTCGACACCGTGACCAGCTCGAGCCGCTCCAGTACGGCATCATCAAGCGACGGGCCCACCGCCATCCCCAGCTCCTGCGTCAGCACGCCGAGCACCTGCGCGGCACGCCCGAGGATCTGATCGAGCGCATTGGTGCGCGACGCCGCCAGCTCCTCGTGCAACTGCTGCCGCTCGTCGATGGTCAGCGACGACGGCCGCATCAGTGCGTCCACGTAGAGCCGGTAGGCGCGATCGGTCGGAATGCGCCCAGCCGAAGTGTGCGTGTGGAAGAGGAACCCCTTCTCCTCCAGATCGCTCATCGTGTTACGGATCGTGGCGGGAGAGAGTCCCAGGCCGAAACGCTTGGCGATGGTCCGGCTCGCGGCGGGTTCGGCGGTCTGCACGTACGTCTCGATCACGGCGCCCAGTACGGCGCGCTCGCGCTCGGTCAACAGTGTCGTCAAATGCTCCAACCCCTTTCGCCAAAACAAATTACGAAGTTGTAAGGTTCCCGGTCAAGGCGGAGACGAGACTGTCGAGGCGCAGCCAGCCGGCAGGGGTGCAGCGGAGGCGGGTGCCATCCCGGGTGAGCCACCCCTGCGTGACGAGGGCGGACGAGGGCGGTAGAGGGCGGGAGAGGTTGGACGAATCGATTCCTTCGAGGGTGCGAAGACCGAGGTAGATGCGTTCGAGCTCGCGCTGCTCGTCCGAGAGCTCCTCTCGCGAATCGACCGCCGACTCGCCCGCGGCAATCGCGCTTCGGTACGCTTCCCACGCCGCGTAGTTCCAGCGCCGCGCGCGACCGTCGAACGAATGCGCCGCCGGGCCGACGCCTAGATAGGCACGCCCGGACCAGTAGGCGCTATTGTGGCGCGAGCGCCGTCCCCCGGTGGCGGCATTCGAGACCTCGTAGAACTCGTACCCGGCGGCGGCAAGCCGCTCGTGGGCGCGCAGGTATTCGTCGGCGTAGCGGTCGTCGCTCGGCGCCTGTATGGCGCCGCGCGAGATCCAGCGATCGAGCGGCGTGCGCGGCTCCACCGTGAGACCGTAGAGCGACAGATGCGACGGCGCGAGGGCGATCGCCTGGTCGAGGTCCCGGTCCCAGTCGCGTCCCAGCGACTCCGGCAGGGCGAAGATGAGGTCGAGCGAGATGTCGTGAATCCCCGCCTCGCGCACCATCGCGACCGCGCTCCCGATTTGCGCCGCGTCGTGGGTGCGATGCATCCACTCCAGCACGCGGTCGTCGAACGATTGCGCACCCAGGGACACGCGGTTGATACCGGCGGAGCGCCACGCTCGGGCGGCGATCGCGGTGACGTTTTCGGGGTTGGCTTCGAGCGTCACTTCGACGGCGGATGGAGGAGACGTATGGCCAAAGACGCATTGAAGAAGCGTAGCAATCGCATCCGGTGGGAGCAGCGACGGAGTCCCGCCGCCGAAATACACCGTCTCGAGCGACGCGAGCGGCTCGACTTGTTTCAGCTCAGCAGTGATGCTCGCGACAAAATCGTCGGCCGGGACGTGCTTGCGGACCGCGATCGCGAAGTCGCAATACGAGCAGCGGCGCGTGCAGAACGGAACATGGATGTAGAGGTGGTGCACAGAAAGAAAGATACGCATTGCGGATTGTGGATTGCGGATTGCGGAATGTCAGTGAAGACTCGCATGCAACGAGCCACGATCGTCGATTATTTCAATCCACAATCCGAAATCCGCAATCCGCAATTGCCTCACTCGATCCGCAATTCGAATATCATGCCCGGCCGCTGATGCACGAGCCCCCGCAGCTCCAGCTCCGTCAGGGCCGTCAGGACCACGCCGACCTCCTGGCGCGCTCCGGCGACGAGGGCATCGACGTGCGTCGGTTGAGAAGACAGAGAGTCCCAAAGGCTTCGTTGTAGCGGAGTGAGGTCCTCGGGTGGGGCAACCCCGGGGCCACGACCCGGGGTCGGCCGCGCCTCGACCGGGAAAGGCAAGTGCAGCTCCTCCAGTACGTCAGCGACGCACAACGCCGGCTTGGCTCCTTGCTGAATCAGCTTGTTGCACCCTTCCGAAGTGGGGCTGGTGATTGGTCCGGGCACCGCGAGCACGCTTCTCCCCTGCTCCAGTGCGCAATCGGCGGTGATGAGCGCCCCCGAGCCGACGGCGGCTTCGACGACCACCGTAACGCCGGCGAGCCCTGCGATGATGCGATTGCGGCGCGGAAACGTGCTGACGCGAGGCCGCTCGCCGGGCGGCAGCTCGCTGACGAGGCATCCTTCCCTGGAAACCCGTTCGTAGAGCGCGCGATTGGCGGCCGGGTAGACGACGCCGAACCCGTTGCCGAGCACGCCGACCGTCGTGCCGCCGGCCTCGAGCGCCGCTGCGTGCGCGATGGCATCGAGTCCGCGCGCCATGCCGCTCACGACGACCGCCGCACGCGCGACTCCGCTCGTGAGGAGATGGGCCGCGCTCGCTCCGTATGGTGTATGGTCGCGGCTGCCGACGATCGCCGCAGCGGGACGCGACAGAATGGTCGCATCGCCCCACACGAAGAGAGCTGCCGGAGGCTCCGCGATTTCCGCCAACAGCGGAGGGAAGTCCGCGTCGCCCGGCAGCAGAACGCGCGCCCCGATGCGGTCGAGCGATTGCAGGATTTCGTCACCGCCTGCTCTGCCCGCCGCGCGAACGGCGCTCGCCGCCGCCGGCCCGAACCCGGGCAGTCCGGCGATGGCCCCGGCCGGCGCGGTCTGCGCCCCGACGGCACTGC
>DATFSB010000449.1:0-3529 GCA_035262825.1 Gemmatimonadales bacterium
AGCGGCAGCTTCACCCGCCTGCAGCATCCGCTTCGTATCGTCGAGTGTTAGCGTCGCGTAGGTCCGTGGCATATCGTCCTCGCCGCGCCTGAAACACGTAATGTATCAACACAATCGCGAGCGGTAGATGGATCGGACCAACTTTCGCACGCATCTCGGGCCCTCCTCTTTGGTCAGTTGGTGGGCTTCGCTTCCGATCCGGACTGGGCTCACCCCCTTCCCGCCCGCAGCGCACCTCCCGATGATCCCGGCGTGATCGCCATGTGAGTTGTGGGTGTCGGCGACTCGCACCCAATGGACGCCGTGGTCTCCAGTCCCGGAGACAAGGAACACCCTCCTGTTCGGGCGGCCTGACGACACACCTCGAGCGTGCGAGCCACGACGGTCCTCCCCCGCGCTGCTCTGCTGGGCGATAGTCCCTTGGGTGCTGCCTTCCTGTCAATGGAGATTGTCTATCCGGTCCGGTTGCCGACCGTCCCAGAGGCGGGGGGAGACGGCACTGCGAACGATGCATGTGGCCGGTCGGGGCCTCGAAGAGGTACGCCTTTTCCTCGCCCACGTTGGCGGCGCGTTCGGGCCGCAGGGGAGAAGGGGGGACGGATATCGCGCGAAGGGGAGCCTCTATGGGTTCGTCGCCGTTGAGGCCGTCATCCGTCCCGTTCAGGCGGCGGCCGCGCGGACCCGTACAAGACCCTCCGTTGCCGCTCGTGGGGCGCGCGGCACCCTGCGTCAACCCAAAACTAGTGCGCCATCCCCACGACCAGCGAAGAGTCCAACACGTGACGTCGTATTGCCAGAGCAGCACTCAGACACCGTCGCCGCGTGCGCGGTTCGGCGGTGCGAGCGATCCGATCATGCCAGCCCCCGTCGATGACCTCGCGACGACTGCGCGACGCGTGCTCATCACATCAGTCCGTCCACAGCAGTCAGCTTGGACGCGAGCGCTGGGATCACTGCGTTCTCCAGTGTGTCGATGTCGGCGCTGAGCTCTGCGGCTGCGATGTCGTCGAGCGGCTTGTCGGGGAACGGGAAACGTATCCCGTAGACGGTCGGCTGCGTCAGGCAGTACTTCTTGGCGGTGTAGCGGACGCCGGTTCCGGGCAACTGTTTCCAGGCCGCGAAGAAGGCCTCGAACTCCTCAGCACTTGGGCACTTCCGCTCGCGGAGCACCTGGGTAGCCAGAGGGAGATCCAGGACCGCACGGAACTGCAGTCGATTGCTCAGCACCTTGTCGAGCGTGCCGAGCTGCCCTTCGGTGCACTTGGCTGGGGAGGCGCCGAGCCGGGCGAGTTGCCCCCCCGTACTGCACGCCGCCCAGGCGGGCTCTGCGGCCAGGACAATGAAAAGCATCGCCAGGAAGTGTCGAATACCGATCTGCGTCATGAGCACCCGAACCCGGTTCGTCGTCATCGTCGATAGTCCTTTCACGCGGTTGCGGTTGCGACGGCGAGATGCCGTTCCGTTGGCGATCCATGCGTTCATTAGTGGTGTCCTTCCTTGTCCGCCCCGGCCCGGCGTATGCCGGGGGACCGAGCTGCCTGGGGGCTGGTGGATCGGCCCGCACGCGCCGGGCGTCCCCCGGCCTGGAGCTGAGCCGGCCGAGTGAGCACTCGACAGATGAAGGCGAGGAGCTCGTCGCGCGTGTGAAAGCGCGCGGTGTCCCCCGAGTGCAGGTGCACGACCCGGCCCGCCTCGCCGACCCCCTGGCCCCGAACGCGCGGGTGGAACTGGACGACGAAGACGTGGTCGCTCGGGAACACCGGCTGGTTCGTCGGGGTCGTCGTAGGCTCTCTCGTATTCTTCACGTGCGTCTCCATGTTCGGCGGGGCGGTGGTCCGTGCTATGGGAGAAAGCTACGGGCGCCGGCGGTTGGCAGCCAGGGCGGAACGGTGGAGATTCCGGCGACCAACGGTGTGTAGCGGTTGGGTTTTGGTTCGGACTGGCACGCGACCCCATGACGCGGGAGCACCACCTGGTGTTTGGGCCCTTCCTGCTCGACCCAACCCACAAGCAGCTCTGGCGGGATGGGGAGCGGGTCGCCCTCCAGCCGCAGCCGCTGGCCGTGCTGCATCAGTTGGTGCTGCATGCGGGGCGGGTGGTGCCATCTGAGGACCTCCTGCGCCACGCCTGGGGCAGCACCCACGTCAGCCGGACGACGCTCAAGGGCTGCATTCGCGCGGTCCGGATCGCGCTGGGCGATGACGCGGAGACGCCGCGCTACGTCGAGACGGTCGGGCGCCAGGGGTATCGGTTCCTGATCGTCGGAAGCGCACCCCCTGCGCAGCGCAACGCCGACGAGGGCACCGTGGTCGGACGGGCGGCCCCGCTCGCGGAGCTGGAGCGGTGGGCCGCGCGGGCGCAGCAGGGTGACCGGCAGCTCGTGTTCGTCACCGGCGAGCCGGGGATCGGCAAGACGACCATCGTCGACCTCGTCCTCGACCGCATCGCCGCGACCGGACCGGTGGCCATCGGGCGCGGACAATGCCTCGAACAAACTGGGGCGGGTGAAGCCTACTTGCCCGTCCTGGAGGCGCTCGGGCAGCTCTGCCGTGCCCCTGGCGGCCCAATGGTGATCGATATCCTTCGCAGGTCTGCGCCGACCTGGCTCGTGCAGATGCCGGCCCTCATCCCCGAGGCCGACGTCGAGGCGTTGCAGCGCAAAGTGGCGGGCGCGACGCGCGAGCGCATGCTGCGGGAGATGGCCGAGACGCTCGACGTCGTGGCAGCCGAGCAGCTGCTGGTGCTGGTCTTCGAGGACCTGCATTGGAGCGATCACTCGACCGTCGAGCTACTGGCCTACGTGGCGCAGCGGCGTGAGCGGGCCCGACTCCTGCTCCTCGCGACGTATCGCCCCGTTGATCTGGTCGTGCGGGAGCACCCGCTGCTGGATCTCAAGCATGCGCTGCAGAGCCACGGCCAGTGCGTCGAGCTGCCGCTCGAGTTGCTCGCCGAGGACGAGGTCGCCGAATACCTCTCCCACCGCCTCGGCACGGAGCGCGTCCCGGAGGGGTTGCCGCACACCCTCCACCGCCGGACGGACGGCAATCCGATGTTTATGGTGACCCTGCTCGATGACTACCTTGCGCGCGGCAACCAGACGGGACCGGCCCCGTCACGCGAGGGCGAGGTGCCCGCCGATGACGGTGATGTGCCCCCGACCCTGCAGGAGACGATTGCCCGGCAGATCGCGCGCCGCAGCTCCGCGGCGCGCGCCGTCCTCGAGGCCGCGAGCGTCGCCGGGATGGAGTTCAGCGTGGCGGCCGTCGCAGCAGGCCTCGCGCTCGAGGCCGACGCCGTCGAAGCCGTGTGCGAGGACCTCGCGCGGGAAGGCCACTTCCTTCGCGAAGCGGGCGTGGCCGAATGGCACGACGGGACGGTGAGCGGGCGCTTCGCCTTCCGACATTTCCTCTACCAGCAAGTGCTGTATCAGCAGATGGCCCCTGCGCGCCGGCTCCAAATGCACCGCCGCATCGGAGAGCGGGAGGAGGCGGGCTACGGCGAGCGGACGGGTGAGATCGCGGCCCGGCTG
>DATFSB010000450.1:0-4172 GCA_035262825.1 Gemmatimonadales bacterium
TGGATCGTCTCGACCGGCGCGAATCTCTACCACGACGCCCATTTCGGGCTGGGGCTCTCGATGCACCGCGGCACGCCGTTCGCGGACGACGTCGAGCTGCGCGAGGAAGGCGTCGTGCGCATTTACGACATCTTCTTCCACAACGATGTGCTGCTCTCGACCGACGCCTATATCCGCGAAGTGTCGGCGCGCCCCGAATTCCAGCGCCCCATGAGCACCGCCGAATACCACTACATGCTGGGCGGGTTCGTGCGCGAGCGCGAGAAGGCGCTGGGGCTGTCGCGCCGCTCGGTGCTGGCGGTCGCGCACGAATGCGCCGTGCCGATCTATACCTCCTCGCCGGGCGACTCCTCGATCGGGATGAATGTCGCCGAGCAGGCGCTCGACGGATCGCAGCTGCGCTTCGACGTCTCGGCCGACGTCAACGAGACGTCGGCGATCGTGTTCGACGCCAAGACGCACGACGGCAAGAGCGGGGTGCTGCTGATCGGCGGGGGCAGCCCCAAGAATTTCGTGCTGCAGACCGAGCCGCAGATTCAGGAGGTACTGGGGATCAGCGAGAAGGGCCACGACTTCTATCTGCAGATGACCGATGCGCGTCCCGACACCGGCGGGCTTTCCGGGGCGACGCCGGCCGAGGCGGTGAGCTGGGGGAAAGTCGATCCCGATCAGCTACCCGGGACGGTCGTCTGTTACCTCGACAACACGGTGGCGTTTCCGATTCTCGCTGCCTACGCCCTCGCGCGCCGCAAACCCCGCCCGCTGAAGCGGCTCTACGACCGTCGCACGACGATGATGGACCAGCTGCAGAAGGCGTACAAGGCGTCCAAGGCGGAGCGCGATGCGCGCGCCGCGCGCGCGACCGGCGGCCGCGAGCGCTGAGTGGCGCGTCCCGTCGGCGGGTCCCGGGCGTACGCGGCCTACGCCCTCTTTCTGCTGACGCTGATCAACTTCTTCAACTACGCCGACCGCAACGTCGTGTTCGCGGTCTTCGAATCGATCAAACACGACCTCGATCTGACCGATCAGCAGCTCGGCTGGATCGGCTCCGCCTACATCATCGTCCTGTCCCTGGCGGCGCTGCCGCTCGGCGTCCTCGGGGACCTGAAATCGCGCCGCGGCGTCATCGCCTGGGGCGTCGGCATCTGGAGCCTGTTCACGTCGCTCGGCGGGGCGGTGCGCGGCTTCTGGCAGCTGTTCTTCTGCCGCGCGATGGTTGGGGTCGGCGAGGCCGGCTACGGGTCCACATCGCAGGCGTTGATCGCCGAGTATTTCAAGGAACGCCGCCGCGCCTGGGCACTCGGCATCTACTCCGTCGGCACGGCGCTGGGCGGTGTGGCGGGTGTGTGGCTCGGCGGCGTGTTGGCGGAGATCTACGGCTGGCGGCTCGCGTTTCTGTGGCTGGGAATTCCGGGATTCGCGCTCGCGCTCCTCGCCTCGCGGCTGCACGAGCCGGAGCGACGCCCGCCGACCCCCCTCACGACCACGCTGCGCCGCTTCACGACGACGGGGTTGAAGCGCGCACTGCGCTACGCCAGGCCGCTGATCTGGCTCACCGCGGTCGGGACGCTGGTCAGTGGTGTGCTCGGGCTGATTCGCGCGGTGCCCAACGAAATGACCGTCGCGGTGTTCGGTATGTTCGTCGGTGTGGGCGTCGCGTGGACGGTGGCGCGACTCGTCCCGCTGGCGCTCGAGCAGGGGAGCCAGGCGACCGAGGTCGCCGCCTCCGCGTTCGAGGAGTTTCTCGAAGCCTCGGCGCTGGTGCTGCGCGTGCCGACGCTCATCTGGGTATTCGTGGGCGGTGCGTTGGTGACGTTCGCGGTGAACGGCCTGATCGCCTGGGCCGCGAGCTTCATGCAACGCGTGCACGGGTTCTCGGTGAGCGACATCGGACGCGAATTCGGCGTCTGGGGACTGCTGGGCGGCCTGTCCGGGGCCCTCGTCGGCGGCCGCCTCGCCGACTGGCTGGCCACAAAATGGAAAGGCGCCCGCGTGGCGGTCGCGGGCGGCGGGTTCATCCTCGGCGCTCCGATCGTGGTGGTTCTGATCCTGTCGCCGGGGCTCAAGTTCTTCGTCCCCTGCGTAGTCGGCACATACTTCTTCTATACGTGGTACAATGGCCCGTTGTCGGCGGTGATTTTCGACGTGGTGCCGGCCGCGGTGCGCTCGTCGGTCATGGGAGCGTTCCTGCTGTTCTCGCATCTGGCGGGGGACGCGGTTGCGCCGCCGCTCGTCGGGTTCCTCTCGGACCGGTTACAGAGCGTCTGGCACCTGGCCGCCGACGACGCGCTGCGGCGCGCGATGCTGTTGTTGCCCGCGGTGGGCTTGCTCGGAGGTGTGGTGATCCTGTTTGCGTTGCGGACGGTGGAGCGGGACATGGCACGGGTGAAGCGGAGCGCCGCGTGAAGATCGCCGTCGTGTTCGACACCCCGCACCCCGACTGGGGCGACGAGGACTACCGCCGCGAGATGTCAGAGGGAAAGGTCGAGGAGGCGGAGTACGATGTCGCGCGCGCGCTGATCCAGAACGAGCACGAGGTGCGCTTCGTCGGCATCGTCGACGACGTCCGGCCGCTGATCAATCAGCTGACGGAGTTTGGGCCATCACTGGTGTTCAATTGTTGCGAAGGGTTCCGCGGCAGCTCGCAGTACGAATACGCCGTGGCGGCGGTGCTCGAGATGCACGGCTGGCGCCACACCGGCTGCACGCCGACGGGCCTCCTCGTGGCCCGCAACAAATCGATGAGCAAGAAGATCCTGAAGCATCACGGCATCCGGGTCCCGGAATTTGCCACGTTTCACCCGGGAGACCCGTTCCTGCGGCCTTCCACGCTGCGGTTTCCGCTGATCGTGAAACCACTGATGGAAGACGCGTCGGTGGGGATCGCGCAGTCATCGGTCGTGAGCGAGGATGAGAGTCTGGCGGAGCGGGTCGCCTTCATCCACGAGAAGTACCAGCAGGCGGCGATCGCCGAAGAGCTGATCGAGGGGCGCGAGTTGTACGCCGGGCTGGTCGGGAACCACACGCTCGAGTTTCTGCCGGTGGTGGAGCTGCACTTCGGCAAGCTCTCGAAAGCGGAACGGCGCATCGCGACGTACAAGGCGAAGTGGGATGAGGAATACCGCGACCGTCACCATATTCGGTCGGGATTCGCGCGCCTGTCGGAAGACCTGCGCGGCAAGATCCGGGATGCGTGTGAAACGGCATTCCACGCGCTGTGGCTGCAGGACTACGGACGCATCGATCTGCGGGTGACGCACGATCACGAAGTCTACGTTCTGGAGGCGAACCCCAATCCGTTCATCGCCTATGGCCACGAATTCGCCAACGCCGCGGAGAAGGCGGGCATGAGCTACCAGAAGTTCATCCAGCGTCTCGTAGACGAGGCGATGCGCCGATGAGCGACGCCTGGTCGGCGGTGCGCAGCCTGATCGCGCGCAAGCGCCGCGAGATCCCGCGGCCGGAGCTGCGCTGCCCGCGCTGCCGCGCCGAGCTGCAGCGCTTCTGGTATTACTGCCCCAACTGCAGCAAGCAGCTGGTGTGGGGCGACACACAGCTCGAGACCGGCGCCGAGTGCCGGTATTGCCGCTGGACCGTCTCCGACAGCTTCTCGTGGTGCCCGTGGTGCGGGCGTGACATCGCCGACCGCGACTCGAGCCCCGAGCCGCTGAAGCGGCCCAAGGGATTCAAATACGAGCGGCGCTGCCGCCGTTGCCACGGCGGGCTGCAATACCCGATGCAGTGGTGTCCCTGGTGCAGCAAGGTGCAGTGGTGGAAATACGACCGGTTCCAGAACCACTGCCCGCACTGCGACCGCGGCGTCGACGACTGGATGGACACCTGTCCCTGGTGCGGCGAAGACGCCACCGGCCGTGATCTGATCGAGCGGGCGCTGCGCCGCGTGCGGCGCCTCCTCATCGTGTCGCGCGTCAAGGACTGGGACTACCGGGTGCTGCTGCGTCCCGGCGTCTCCGGAGTGTCGCCGGACGGTCCCAAGGTGATCGAGATCGACCGCCGCTACGTGACGAGCAAGCGGCGCCGCGACGAGATCTCGTGGAACACGCTCACCGGCCTGATCCTCCACGAGCTGGGTCATTCGTTCCTGTATCACAACTGGTCGTGGACCCGGACCGGCCGCTTCCGGCGGGCCTTCGGCGAGGTGCGGCGGGCCT
>DATFSB010000451.1:0-2830 GCA_035262825.1 Gemmatimonadales bacterium
GCAGGCCCCGCTCCACCCGGAGAACGACCAGCCGGACGGCGCTGACGCGGTGAGCGTCACGTTGTCGGTCGTGAGGTAAATAGCGGAGCACGACGCCGTCGCGGGGTTGGTGCAGGTGCCCCCGCTCTGGAACGCGGGAGAGAGGCTCACCGACCCCGTACCGATGACACTCAATGAAAGCGTGCTCGTGGTGGGCGGCGGACCCGACTGACCCGCGGCGATCTCGAGCGCAATTGCGCCGGCATTCGCACTGCCCCACGTCGCGGAGACACTCGGGAGATTCGTGGCGCTCTCAGAAGCGAGATCGGCGGCGGGGCTCTCGAGCGACCCTTGCTCGGCGTCCAGCGTGAACGCGGACCCTGCCGTCACCGCGGGCGCCGCCTTCGCCACGCCGAACACCCCGTAGGCGACATCGCTGCTGTTGGCGAAGGCGGCAAGGTTGACGGTCAGCCCCGTCACCGCGTCGCCCTGCACGGATCCGCTCTGCACGATCCCCGTTGCCCCGGCCCACTGCATCACGATCCACTGGCAGTTCGAGACGGAGCTCGTCCAGGTGATGGTGAGGGGGCCGCTCGTGGGGGTGGCGCTCTGCGCCTGGTAGACGGTGAGGCGTTTGTGCGGAGTCGCGACGCCGTCGAACACCACGCTCGAGACGACCGTCCACGTCATCCCGCCGCCAGTGACGGTGGGGCTCGGCAGAGCGGCGGTGGAGTTGTGACCCAGCACCGCGACCGTGATCAGCGCGTTCGCAGCCGGGGCGATGCTCGCCGTGGTATAGATCTTCTGGTTGACGGTGTTGTTGCCGACGGTCAGGAGGGTCTGGGTGATCCCGGTGACCACCTGGCCGGTGGGCACGTCCGAGCCCGGGCCACCAACCGCGGTGGGAGCCCGCCTTTCGGTGCACGTCGCCATCGCCCCGAACAGCGCTAGGGCAAGAAGCCGCCGGCCAACTCCCAAGACGGGCCTCGAGGTTTGGGCCGTGGTGATGCTCGCCGGTTACGCTGCAACTCCCAGGCCGTGGCTGCGGTGTTAAGATGAAAGAGCCCATCTCCCGGGACCGTCAATGCTTTCCGTCCGTCTCGCCTTGATTGCCACCCTCGGCGCCGCGGTGGTTTCCAACGACGGCGCCCTCAAAGTGTTGCGCGTTTCCCCGCAGAACGCCGGTGAGTCGACCGAAGACATCACCGTCACCTTTGACCGCCCCATCGCGGGGGGACTCGATTCGACGGTCGATCCCAGGACGTTTTTCACGATCACGCCGCGCGTCGTGGGAAAGCTCGAGTGGCGCGATCCGGTGACGATCCGGCTGCACCCGCCGGCTCCGCTTCCCGCCGGCGTCACCTACACGGTGAGGATCGCGAACAGCTTCAAGGCGATGGACGGCAGCCGGCTCGACGCGCCGTACACCTTCTCGTTCCGCATTCGCGGACCGAAGATCCTCGATGCCTCTCCGGTCAACCAGTGGAGCAGCCCGCTCTACCTCACGCCGAGTACCCATTTCACCCTGTTGGTGTCGTCGCCCGCGAACCTCACGCTCCTGGCGGGGCTGATCTCCGCTGATGTGGGGAAATGCGTCCGCGGCAAGACGATCCCGTTGCGCCCCGTCGCGCAGCGGCGCATCGGCAAGCAGGACGAGCGCTGGCGCTACTATGGCGTCTGGACCGGCGGCGACACGACGAAGGATCTGCGCCGCGTGATCGAGCTGGCGCCGGTCGAGTCGCTGCCCTCGAACTGCGCTGCCATCCTCAACGTCCCCGAGCGCATCGACAGCGTCACGTCGAACCGCTCGTGGTCTTTCCACACCTACGGGCCGTTCGCCGTGAACGGGGCCCGGTGCGGCTACGACACCGGCCGCTGTCCCATCGGACCGACGCACCTCGTCTTCTCGACGCCGGTGCGCGGCGCCGAGGTGCTGCGCCACGTGCACATCACCCCGGCGATCGCGCTCGCCGTCAACGACACCGCCGACGAATCGGCGGAGTGGTATCTGCAGGGACAGCTGACTCCGCGAACGACGTATAGCGTCAGCGTCGACGCCGGGCTGGTCGACATCTTCGGCCAGCGGCTCAACGCCGCCGGCGTGTTCGTCGTGCGCACCACGTCGTACACGCCGCAGATCCGCTACCCCTTCGGCCGCATGCTGGTCGAGCGCACCGGTCCGCGCACCCTCGCCGTCGAGCATGTCAACGCCGACACCCTCGTGGTGTCGATCGTCGGCGTCCCCGATTCACTCGAGCCGCGCGTGCTCCAGAACGAAGGCGGCTGGCCCGACGTATGGGAGAAGCTGAAGTCGCAGGTGACGACACAGGTGATCGCCGTTCCCGGAACGCACGACCTGCCGAAGGTCTCCGCGGTGCACATTCCGGCGATCAACGCCGCGCGGGGTGGCGGCACGTTGCAGATGATCCGCATCTCCTCCCCCGCGCTCGACACCGTCCCCGATCGCCCGTCACTGTTCGCGACCGCCGTCGTGCAGCTTACCGACCTAGCGGTACACGCCCGCATCGGCGTGCAGGAGGGCGACGTCTGGGTTACAGGGGTGTCGGATGGCATGCCGCGTCCCAACGCCCGCGTCACCCTGTACGACGGCACCGGCAAGGTCCGCGCGCAGGCGACCACCGACGCCCGCGGTCTCGCCCGGCTGACGGGGTACGCCGCCGATACGGCGGAAACCCAGAACCAGGGGGATGGAGACGAAGAAGAAGGCGGCGACTACTCCGGCTTCGAAGGCTATGTCGCCGCGTCACTCGGCACCGACCGCTCGGTGGTGAGCGTATCGCGGTACGACGCCGACCTCTCCCCCTGGCAGTTCAACGTCAACGCCGCCTGG
>DATFSB010000452.1:0-5233 GCA_035262825.1 Gemmatimonadales bacterium
CCGGCCTTCCGGGCCTTCGTCGCGGCGTGCTTCAGCCTGCGTCGCAAGCAGCTGCGCCATATCCTGCGCTCGATCACGGGGCGCACTGCCGAAGCAGTGGATGCCGCCCTGGCATCCATCGGGGTCGAGCCGCGGGCGCGACCGGAAACGCTCGCGCCGGAGCGGTTCGTGGCGCTGTGGCGCTGGTCCCACTGAGGCCAAGACTTGCGCCGGGAGGGGGGATTGTGAAATAATTCACAATAATGCGAAAGATCTCGGACTCCACAGTCCGCCGCCTCGCGCTCTACCTCCGTTTTCTCGAGCATTCCGCGGCACAGGGACTGACCACCATCAGCTCGGCCGAGCTGGCGCGCCGCGGCGGCACCACCTCGGCCCAGGTGCGCAAAGACCTGTCGTTCTTCGGCTCGTTCGGCAAGCGCGGGCTCGGCTATTCGGTGCCGGAGCTGGCGGGCAGGATCCGCGAGATCCTGGGACTCAAGCGTACGCATCGCGTCGTGCTCGTCGGGGCCGGGAAGATGGGCGGGGCGCTGCTGCACTACCGCGGCTTCCGCCAGCATGGCTTCGACGTCGCGGCGATTTACGACAAGGATCCCAAGAAGATCGGCGCCCGCTCCAACGGCCTTGTCGTGCGCGACATCAAGCTGCTCGAGGCCGACCTCAAGAAGGAGCCGACCGACATCGCCATTCTCGTGACGCCCGCCGAGGCAGCGCAGGAAGTGGCCGATCGTCTCGTCCGCGCCGGCGTCAAAGCGATCCTCAACTTTGCGCCGGTTCCGCTCGTCGTTCCCACCGACGTGGCGGTGCAGAGCGTGAACATGGCCCTGGAGCTTGAGACCCTCAGTTTCGCCCTCACCAATCGATAGTCCACGTCCCGGCCCAGTATTTCCTTGGGCGTTCGACATTGGACATTCGACATTGGACATTTGTCCTTAGATTTCCCGCCCCAATGCCCCGCGTCCACGTCACCTCCGAGATCGGCACGCTGCGCAACGTCCTGGTGCACACGCCCGGGAACGAGCTGGTCGCCGTTACACCCGGGAATCGGGAGGACTACCTCTACGACGACATCATCGATCTCGATTTGGCGCAGCGCGAGCACCGCCGCCTCGTGGCGGTGCTGGAGCGGTTCGCCGAAGTCCACGAGGTACGCGAGCTGCTGACCGAAATCGTCGCGCGTCCCGACGTGCGCGAATTTCTGGTGACGCGGGCGCTCGAGGTCGTCCCCTCCGATGCCCTGGCCAAGCAGCTCGCGGGTTTGGCGTCGGAGCAGCTCGTCGCCCTGATGGTCGAGGGGACCTTCGAAGAGGCCGGTCCGATCGCCCGCGCTCTGAACGAGGTCGGCTACGCCCTGCCGCCGCTGCCCAACCTCTTCTTCACGCGCGACGTCGGCATCGTGGTGGGAGAGCACGCCATCATCGGCTCGATGCGCTACGGCGTGCGCTGGACCGAAGAGATGCTGATCAAGGCGCTGTTCCGGTATCACGACCAGCTCGACAACGCTGGGATCCTGTATGACGGATCCGAAGAGCGGCGCCACACCTATACACTCGAGGGCGGCGACGTCCATCCGTTGCGTCCCGACCTCCTCGTGCTCGGGTTCAGCGAGCGCTCCAGTCCCGCCGCCCTCGATCAACTGTGCGAGCTGGCGTTCGAGAAGTGCGGCGTTTCCGATGTGGTCGTCGTGGTCTTGCCCAACGAGCGCACTGCCATCCATCTCGACATGATCTTCACCCAGATCGACCGCGAGACATGCGTCGTGTATCCGCCGTTCTTCATCGGCGCCGAGCGGCTCGCGGTGCTGCACCGGCGCAAGCGATCGAAGGGGGTGAAGGAGGTGCCCAACTTCTTTGCCGCGATGCAGGCGGTCGACCTGCCGCTCGAGCCGGTGTTTTGCGGCGGCACGGCGCGCGCCGTGCAGGAACGGGAGCAGTGGTCCTCGGCGTGCAACTTCTTCACGCTGCGGCCGGGGCTGACGATCACTTACGCCCGCAACGAGGCGACGATCCGCGAGCTCGAGCAGACCGGGTACCGCATCGTGTCGGCGGTCAACCTCCTCACCGGCGACGAGTGGATCGAAGACGGGGAGAAGGGCGTGATCACGATCGACGGCAGCGAGCTGGTGCGTGGCGGCGGCGGTCCGAGATGCATGACGTTGCCACTGCGGAGAGACGATCTGTGATCCCATTGCGGATTGCGGATTTCGGATTGCGGATTGGCAGATTCGTCGTTCAATCCGCAATCCGCAATCGCCAATCCGCAATTGTCTCACCATGACGGTTTCTTTCAAAGTCGGCAGCCTCCAGTGTCACCTGATCGAGGCCGGCACGTTGCGGCTCGACGGCGGTGCCATGTTCGGCGTCGTCCCGAAGCCGCTGTGGGAGCGACGCACGAAGCCCGATGAACGCAACCGCATCCTGCTGGCGATGCGCTGCCTGCTGGTGGAGCACGACGACGGTCTGGTGCTGGTCGATACCGGACTCGGGGACAAGGACGACCCGAAGTTCCGCGACATCTACGCGGCGGACAACGCGGGCACGCGGGGTCGCACACGTCTGGAAGATGGTCTGGCGGCGCTCGGGCACGCCCCCGCGGACGTCCGCTGGGTGATCAACACGCACCTCCATTTCGATCACGCCGGGGGGGATACCTGGCGCGCTCCATCGGGGGAGCTGTTGCCCTCGTTCCCGCGGGCCCGCTACATCGTGCAGCGCGGGGAGCTCGACTTCGCGCGCAACACGAACGAGCGCACCGCCGGGAGTTATCTGGCCGCGAACTTCAGCGCGATCGATTTCCAGCTGCTCGAGGGAGAGGCCACTCCGCTCCCCGGAATCCGCTGCCTCCCGACGCCGGGCCATGTGCCGTTCCACCAGTCGATTCTCATCGAGCGCGGCGGGGACGTGGCTTGTTTCATCGCCGATCTGGTGCCCACAGCGGCGCACCTGCCGCTTCCCTGGATCATGGGGTACGACGTGGAGCCGCTGCGGACGCTCGAGACGCGGCGCCGGGTGTACCCGCGCGCCGAGGCGGAAGGGTGGCGCATTTGCTTCGAGCATGATCCCACGGTCGCGATGGGGTGGTTGAGACGGGACGGGAAAGGCTTCGGACTTGTGGAGCCCGTGTCCGCCGCATAGCTTGTGGCGCGTAACATGCAAGCGGGCGCCGGTGGCGCCCCACCTCCAGGCCTTTCCGGCGAGCCGGAGAGCGCTCCAGGGTCCGAGAGAGACGTCAGCAGTCATCGGTTTGTGGTCTTCGGTAAGCCTTGCGAAACCGACGACCGATCACTGATGACGCATTCTGCGGATTCCGGAACGACTGGAGTCCGCATTTTCTTTGAGCGAAAGGTGCGCAACTGCCTCCTCCGGAAAGCAGCAACACCAACAAGCAGCCGCGGACCCGGATCAACCGGATGATCCGCATCAGCCCGGTACGGGTGATCGCGGATGACGGCGCGCAACTGGGCGTGCTGGCGATCGAAGAAGCGCTTGCGGCGGCGCAGGAACGCGGTCTCGACCTGGTCGAAGTGGCGCCGCTGGCGCGGCCCCCCGTGGTCAAGATCATGGACTACGGCAAGTTCAAGTTCGAGCAGGCGAAGGCGGCGCGGGCGGCGAAGAAAAAGCAGCACGTCATTCATCTGAAGGAAGTGAAATACCGCCCCGGGATCGACGACCACGACTTCGACTTCAAGACCCGGCACGCGCGCGAGTTTCTGCAGGACGGCAACAAGGTGAAGGTGACAATGATGTACCGCGGTCGGCAGATGGCGCACATCGAGCTGGGACGGGAAGTGCTCGACCGCGTGGCGACCGAGCTGAAGGACATCGCCAAGATCGAGCAAGAGCCGCGGCTCGAAGGGCGCAACATGTCGATGGTGTTGGCGCCGAAATAAAGGTGTCAGGTGTCAGGGGTCAGGTGTGAGGTTCCCCTGAGTCCTGACACCTGAAACCTGACACCCGAGGTTCACACAGTGCCCAAAATGAAATCCAAGCGCGCGTTGCGGAAACGCGTGCGGCTCACCGGCTCGGGACGGCTGCGCCGTCACCAGGCGATGAAGAGCCACATCCTGACGAAGAAGCATCCCAAGCGCAAACGTCATCTGCGCAAAGGAGCTCTCGTTGCCCACGCCGACGAGCGCCGTCTCAAGCGGCTCTTGTCGACCTAAGGAGGGCGTATGCCCCGGGTCAAGAGCAACGTCGCGCGCCTGAAGCGCAAGAATAAAGTCATGAAGCTCGCCAAAGGCTACTTCGGCGGGCGCAGCAAATTGTGGAAGGCGGCGAAGGAGAGCGTCGAGCGCGCGCAACGCTACGCGTATCGCGACCGGCGCCGCAAGAAGGGCGAGTTCCGCCGTCTCTGGATCACGCGCATCAACGCCGCCGCGCGGCTGCACGACCTCTCGTACAACCGGTTGATGAACGGTCTGCGCAAGGCCGGCGTGGAGATCAACCGCAAAGTCCTCGCCGACCTCGCCGTCCGCGACCCGGGCGCGTTTGAGCAGCTGGCGGAGGTCGCGAAGAAGGCCCTCTGATCATGCGCGACCTCCTCGCACGGCTCGACGGCCTGCGGGAGCGTCTTCGCGAGGTCCCACAGGCGGATGAGCGCCGGCTCCAGGATCTGCGCACCGAGATCCTGGGACGAAAAAACGGCGCGCTGACCGACATCATCCGGTCGCTGCCCACCCTCGACGCCGACGCGCGGAAGGCGGTCGGCGGGCCCGCCAATACCCTGAAGCGCGAGTGGGAAGCGGCGCTCGACGCGCGGCAGGCGGAGCTCGTCCGGGCCACGAGCGTCCTCCAGGACGTCGACCCCACGATGCCCGGCCGTCCGGAGTGGCGCGGCGGACTCCATCTCGTCACACAGGTCATGGACGAGATCTGCGACATCTTCCGCGAGCTCGGCTTCACCCGTGCCGTCGGCCCCGAAATCGAGACCGAGCGCAACAACTTCTACGCGCTCAACTTTCCCAAGGATCACCCGGCGCTCGATTCGCAGGATTCGTTCTACGTCACGGACGACCTGCTGCTGCGCACGCACACATCGCCGGTGCAGATCCGCACGCTGGAGGCGTATCGTCCGCCGATCCGCGTCGTGATTCCGGGCCGGGTCTATCGGCGCGATCCGTTCGACGCGTCGCACGCCACGGTGTTCGAGCAGATCGAAGGTCTCGCGGTCGACGAAGGCATCTCGTTCGTCGACCTGAAGGCGACCTTGAGCCACTTCGCGCGCCGCTTCTTCTCGG
>DATFSB010000453.1:0-8287 GCA_035262825.1 Gemmatimonadales bacterium
ATCGGGTCGGGTATCGCGGCGCTGCTCGTAGCGATCGAGCCGTTATGGGTCGTGGTATTCCTCACGTTGATCACACGACGGCGCCCGTCGCTCGGCGTGCTGGCCGGAATGCTCCTGGGGTTTGCCGGACTCGTGATCCTCGTGGGGCCGGGTCTCGAGGCCGGACGTCAGGGAATCGACCCCACCGCCGCCCTCGCCCTGGTCGGGGCGTCGTGCAGCTGGGCGGCGGGGTCGGTCTACGGACGCACCGCCCCGCTCCCCAAAGATCCGCTGCTGGCGGCCGGACTCGAAATGCTGATCGGTGGAATGGGTGCGATGGTGGTCGGCATCGCGGCCGGAGAGGCGCACCGTCTCGATTTCGCTCTCGTGAGCGAGCGATCGATCGTGGCGCTCGTCTATCTGACTGTGTTTGGCTCGATCGCCGCGTTCACCGCGTACAACTGGCTCGTCACGGTCGAAGCTCCCGCCCGTGTGGCGACGTACGCCTACGTCAATCCGGTGATCGCGGTGCTGCTGGGGGCCATCGTGGCCGGAGAGCCGCTGACGCCGCGCATCGGTTTCGCGGCGGTCGTGATCGTGACGGCGGTGGTCTTGGTGATCGTGGGGCAGAGCCGGCTCGAACCGCGCGTTACTTGACCCGCGCTCCGGGGATCCGCGCCATCGTGCGCTCGAGCGGCTTGAGATGCGTCGTCAGGATGAACACCATCAGCTCGTGCGGCACCTTCGCCTGTCGGGCGACGGCAGTCCGCAGCTCGGCATACTTCTGCTCGCGTTCGATGATGCGGTGGAGGGGAACGAGTCCCAGGATGTAGCAGGGACGGTCGCTACGGTGCGTGACGTGTAACCGGCAGAGGTATGCCGCACGCACGTTCGTGAACTGTTGCAGCGTCTCCCGCACCTGTGCCACGACGTCGTCGCTCCACTCGTGGGGCCCGACCCGCGATTCGTTGGTAATGGTGCCGCGTTCCTGCCGGGCGAGCGTCTCCTCCTCGTGACGGGTTGCGGCCCAGTTCTGGAAGCGGTCGACCTGATCCATTTCGCCCCGCTGCCAATAGAACTCACACAGCACCTGGCACCCCGGGCCGACCGCCTCGGGCCGCTCACGCATTGCCCGCTCGATGTGCCCGACGCCGCGCGTGTCGCCGTCGAGCAGCAGCTTGCGCCCCACGTAGTAGTGTGCCTCGGGGAGATCGGGCGAGCGCACCAGCAGCGCCGCGGCGAGGATGCCGGCCCGCTCCAGGTCGCCGAGCGAGACGCATTGCGTGATGCGCTCCAGCTCTTCGGTCTCGGTCAGCGATTGCGGCGCCCGCGCGTCGAGCTCGGTCACGCGGCGCAGCGCCGCCGACAGGTGCTCGTGCTGTTTTTTCCATTCCGCGGCCACGCCTTCGCGCCAGCGTTTGTCGTACAGCTCCTGGAGCTTCGCTTCGGCCGGGCCGAGGTAGACGGCGGCGGCGGTGGACCCGTGGAGCGGCTCCGGAGGAGGTGGTGGAGCGTTCTCCGCCGCGTTCCATCCCAGCGCCTTGAGCCGGTCGGCGAGGGATGGGTGGGTATCGGAGTAATTGGTGGGACGACTCCAGGCCTGCGACACCCACGCCGTCGCGGTCGCCGGCAGGCCGCCCCCCAGCCTGTCGCGCAGCTGGGCGAACGTGTCCGTCGGCGGCTCGGCGAGCGTGGCGGCGCCGCGTTGCATCCGGGCCCAGAATTCCTCCGACACCCGGTCCGCCATCTCGAGGCGCAGCAGGGCGCGGCGCGCGGTCTCGGCACCCGCGAGCTCGGCTGAGGCCTGATCGGCTTCGTACTCATGCCCGCGCGCCAGCACGAACGAGTACGCCATGAAATACGGGGCGTACACATCAAAGAACTTGCCAAACAACAGGCCGCCGAGTGCGCTCTTTCTGGCGCGGATGATCTGCCCCAGCCGCCCCCACGTTTCCCGCACGCGGTAAATCCACGCGCCGAGCATGCCGTGCCGGCCGGACAGATGCCCCAGCTCGTGAGCCAGCACCGCCTGCCACTCCTCCGGGGACAACGCCTGGAGCAGCGGCAACCCGATCAGCAGATAGTTGCGATACCATCCGAAGACTCCGAGGCGCGGCACCTGCACCACCGCGGCATTGAGCTGGGGAATCGATTGAATCACGTGGACGCGCGGCGCTGCGACGGTCCTTCGTACGTGTCGCACCAGCTCGTGCAGCTGCGGGGCGTCGAACCGTGAGATGCGTTCGCCTTGCGGCGCCGGCACGCTGACCCAGAGTGCCCGCAGTACGGCGAAGATCAGGATCACGAGGGGAATCAAGAGCTTGAAGACGATGAACCGGCCGACGAGGACGAGGCCGACCGCCGCCGCCATCAACAGGGCGAGAATGGTGAAGAGGTAGACGTAGCCGACCACGGCGAGGAGGGCGACCTGCACACGGTAGGCGCCCGGGGCCCGCGCGGCTTTCTGCTCCAGCCGCCCGACCAGCGCGCGAAACCGGGCCGGGGTCATCCGCGCGATTGCTTCATCGCGTACAGCGCCCGGTCGGCGGTGCCGATGATGCGCTCGACGGAATCGCCGTCGCGTGGGAACACCGCGAGGCCGACACTGGCCGTCAGCGCCGGGTGCTCTGCGTCGGCGGCGAGGTGGGCGCAGGATCGCTGCGCGACGCGCAGCGCCTCCGGCTCGTCGGTCTCGGGCAGAATCAGGGCGAACTCGTCGCCGCCGTAGCGCGCCGGGGTATCGATGGCGCGGCACGTGCTGCGCAAGGCGTCGGCGAGCCGGCACAGCGCCCGGCTCCCTACGAGGTGGCCGTGGTGGTCGTTGATCGCCTTGAGACCGTCGAGATCGAAGAACAGCAGCGAGAACGGCCGCCCCGTGCGCAGGTAGCGCTTCATCTCCGACTCGAGAATCGCGATCATCTGCCGGTAATTGGACAGCCCCGTGAGGGCGTCGGTAATCGCGAGCTCGCGCAGCCGCGCCTCGCCGCGGCGACGCTCGTGCACGATGCCGGCCAGGACGAGGATCGTGATCGCCGTGACGGCCATGAACACCTGCAGCAGCAACAGCTGTTTGTTGCGCTCGTCGGGAGCGAGCGCGTCGATTGTCGCCGCCGTCTGCACCAAGCCCACGACCGAGACGACGGCCACCGCGGTGGACGCGAGCCGCGGACCGAACCGCATCGCCGACCAGATCAGGACGGGGACGCACAGAAACCCGAGCGACGGCCCACCGAGGGGGCCGAACGCCAGCGCCGACAGCAGGACCAACGCCGTGAACAACGACACGACTTCCACCACGCGGACCGATGCCCAGCGCACGCGAGGCCGCAGCGCCCAGAGAATGATCGGTGGAGCCACGAGCAACGCGCCGGCGGCGTCGCCCAGCCACCACGTCACCCACACAGCAGCGAAGTCGGTCCATCTGACGTAGCCGCCCATTGCGAGCGTGGTGACGCCGACGGCCGGAGAGACCGTGGTGGCGAGGATGCCGCCGAGCACGACGAAGCGGACGACGTCACGGCCGCCTTCGAACGCGTGGGGTCCGTTGGCCCAGCGGCGCACCAGGTTCGCGCCGACGGCCCCTTCGAGGGTGTTGCCAAGTGCGACGCCAAGCGAGGTAAGAAACGAGCCGGCAGTCGTGTAGTTATAGAGGAACGCGCCGACGAAGATCGCCGGCCACACTTGGCCCCCATACAGGACGAAGGCCGCCAGCGCGATCCCGGTGGGAGCCCAGATCGGCGAGGCGCTGGGGTTCACGATGCCCCAGTGCAGACCAAGCTTTCCGGCGGCCGTGTAGACCACCAGTAGCGCGATGAGCCCCGCGCTCCGAGCCCACGACCACCCCCTGGCCATCGACCCCCACACTAGAACGAATCGCCTCGCGAGGGAAGCCTGGGCTAAGTTATCGAGCCGATGGCATCCACCGATCTGTTGGCCGCTGGGCTCGAGGCGCTCGAACGGGGCGCGTGGCAGGAGGCCCGGACGGCATTCAACGCAAGTCTCGAGGCAGCGGAGACTCCTCAGGCGTTGGAGCAGCTGGGCCTCGTCTCCTGGTGGCTCGACGACCACGAGCAGACGTTCCGTGCGCGCGAACGCGCGTACACGCTGTACCGGGACGGGGGCGACGCCAAGGGGGCGGCGCGCGTGGCGCTGTGGCTCGTCTGGGACAACCTCGCGATCCGCGGCGACTCGGCGGTTGCGTCCGGATGGCTGGAGCGTGCGCGCCGACTCCTCGCAGGCCACGAATCAAGTGCGGAATTCGGCTGGCTGCTGCTGCGCGAGGGGGAAGTGGCACTGTTTCGCGGGCACGATCCCGCCGCGGCGCAAGCCAGCGGCGTGCAGGCGGCGGAGCTCGGGCGATCGACCGGTGACCGCGGGCTCGAGTTCACCGGCCTGGCGCTCGAAGGTCTGGCGCGGGTGAGCGCGGGAGACGTCGCCGCGGGGATGCGGTGCCTCGATGAAGCCACGGCGGCGGCGACGGGCGGTGAAGTCAAGGAGCTGCACACCGTCGGCGTGGTGTGTTGCTGGCAGATCTTCGCGTGCGAGCGCGTGCGCGACTTCGATCGCGCCGCTCAGTGGTGCGCGCGGGTGCAGGAGTTCACCAGGCGCTGGCGATTCCGGCCGTTGTCGGCGATTTGTCGCGTCCAGTACGCCGGCGTGCTGATCTGGCGCGGGGCGTGGACCGAGGCAGAGACGGAACTCGCCGAGGCGGTGCGGGATTTCGAGCAATCGCGCCCGCCGCTCATCGGCCAGGCGTTCGCGCGCCTGGGCGAGCTGCGGCTGCGCCAGGGACGGCTGGACGAGGCTGCGAGACTGTTCGACCAGGCGGGGGCGCAGCCGATCGCGCGCCTGGGGCAGGTGGCGCTGGCGTTGGAACGAGGCGACGCCGCCGGCGCCGCGGCCGATGTCGATCGCTTCCTCGTCCAGACGGGGGCCGCGGAGCCGACCCTCCGGGCCGACGCCCTGGAGCTGGCGGTGCGCGCCCACGCCGCCCTCGGGCAATGGGCCGCAGCCGAGCGCGCCCGGGAAGAGCTGTACGACATCGCGCAGATGCTTGGCACCGCGCCGCTGGCGCTCTCGGTGGCCACTGCGGAAGGTGATTTGCTGCGACAACGCGGCGATGCCCTGGCAGCGGCGAATCGCTTCGAGGAGGCGGTGGTGCTGGCGGAGCGGACGGGTGCGCCGTTTGAGCTGGCGCGCGTACGACTGGGGCTGTCCCTCGCGCTGGCAGAGCAGGGACAGCGGGCCGGTGCGGAGCGGGAAGCGCGCCGTGCGCTGGAGACATTTCAATCACTCGGCGCCGCGCGCGATGCGGCGCGTGCCATCGAGCTGCTCACGCAGCTCGCCGAATCACCGCGCGCGGCCGGGAAACCGGGCCTGACAGCGCGTCAAATCGAGATTCTCCGTCTCGTGGCGCAGGGCCTCAGCAACCCGGAGATCGCCTTTCGCCTGCGGCTCAGCGATCACACGGTCAAACGGCACGTGGCAAACCTGCTGACGCGATTGGGCCTGCCGTCGCGTGCGGCCGCGGTGGCGTACGCGGCGCAGCACGGGTTGCTATAAGACCAAGGTCGTCGAGAGTTTATGGGTGGTTGGTCGTATGGCCCAAATGGGCCATGCGCTCATCCAATCCGCTGTGGCTCTCCCGGGCGAAGCGCGCTCGCACATCGCACCGCTACTGTGCACGCATTCAGGTGTCCCCACGCCACCCACCCGAGAGGTGCTTATGTCGAGCTTCACGACGCGTCCAGGATTCGTAGTCGCGGCGCTGGCGGCGCTCGCGCTCCCTGCCGCCGCTCATTCCCAGGCCCCCACGATCACCTGGGGTCCCGCGCCGGCGGTGTTTCCCGCGGGGGCCAAGATGGCGGTACTGCAGGGCGACCCGAGCAAGACCGACCTGTTCACCGTGCGACTCGATTTCCCAGACGGCTACCGCTTCCCGGCACATTTCCACCCCACCGATGAGCACGTCACGGTGATCAGCGGGACGTTCCTCGTGGGGATGGGAGACTCGATCGAGGTGTCGAAGACGGTGGCGTTGGCGGCAGGAGGGTTCATTACGGCGGGTGCGAACATGCATCATTTCGCCGTCGCCCGCGGCCACACCATCGTACAGGTGCACGCCATGGGGCCGTTCGCGTTGACGTATGTGAATCCGAAGGACGCTCCGCAGACTGGGCGGTAGGAGATGTAGGAGACGGTAGGGGGCGGTAGCGATACGGGCTTAACCCCTACCGTCTCCTACCGTCCGCTACCGTCCTTTATTGTGTAACCCACGTCGACCGCATGTCCCACGTCACATCGTAGACCAGGTCGTTGACGAGGTGTCCGTACGCATCCTTGGGGTCGCGTGCGGAAAACTCGGGGATCCCGCTCACAATCGTCAGCTCGCCGACCTTCTCGGTCGCCTGAGCACTCGAGCGCCACACCACGCCGCCGGTCTTGGTATTGCGCAACTCCACCGCGAGCTCGGCGGAGACGAGCGCTTCTACATGGGCGGTGATGACGCCGACCAGTCCGCCGTGCGGCTTGACGCTCGAGACCTTGAGGTGGCCGGTGAAGACGACGGGGACGCCGCGCGCGCCGCCGAGTGCTGTGCCAGAGTCTCCTACGGCGACCTCCTGGACTTCGATTCCCTTCTGCGCTGCCAGCATGGACTCCTCGAACTGCCGCGTCGTGAAGTCTCCGAGATTGCCCTTGGCCCCTTCGACGGTGAACGTGACGAGCCCGACAGTGCCGTACTGTTTGAGATCAAGGGCGGGGGGGACGAGGACGCGATGCGTCGGCGGTCCGTGCGACGAACAGCCGATAACGGCGAGCACGAGGATGATGGGGTGCGTGAATCTCACGGCTGCTCCCGGTGTGAGTCCCGAGAACAACCTACACCTCCGGGCTACATTGCTTCCATGACCGAAGCACAGCGAACGATTTCGAGCCCGGTCGGGGACCTCGTTCTCACCGCATCGGAGACCGGACTGACAGGGGTCTATTTCGGTCCTCACCCCCTGTCCCCCTCTCCCGTATTGTCCTCGCCCCCTGTCCCCCTCTCCGCAATGCGGAGAGGGGGAACCAAGGCAGTGCTGGACAGGACTGAGGAGCAGCTCAAAGAGTATTTCGCAGGAAAGCGCACCACGTTCGATCTGCCGCTGGAACCCAGCGGGACCGCATTTCAGCTCAGCGTGTGGGAGTTGCTCCGCAAGATCCCCTACGGCGTCACCACGAGTTACGGCGAGCTCGCCCGCCGCCTCGGCGAGCCCAAGGCGTCCCGGGCAGTCGGCGCGGCCAACGGGGCTAATCCGATCCCCATCATTGTCCCCTGCCACCGGGTCGTCGGATCGAGGGGGGAGCTGACCGGGTTCGGCGGCGGGATCGACCGCAAACGCTGGCTGCTGGAGCACGAGGGTGCGCTGATACCACTGGGGGACCGTTGAACCAGGCGCGCTCCGAGTCGTTCTCGGACGCGGTGTTCGCGTTCGCCATCACACTGCTGATACTCGGGATCGGCTTGCCGGAGTTTCGGCACCCTCCTACCGACCTGGAGCTCGCCCGCTCGCTCGTCGCTCTCTGGCCCAGGGTCCTGGCCTATGTTCTGAGCTTCGCCGTCATCGGGCTCATGTGGCAGAACCATCACGCCCTGTTCCGGTTGGTGCGAACGATCGATCGCACGACCGTTTTCTTGAACCTCGCCCTTCTCGCCGCCACCGTCTTCATTCCGTTCGCAACGTCGGTCTTGGGTGCTTATCCAGGATTGCGGTCGGCAGAGCTGCTGTACGGGCTGACGCTGTTCGGCACGTCGACGGCGTACAACCTGTTGCTGCGGCACCTCGTCGCCGCGCAGCGTTTCGAGTCGCACGTCAGTGACAAGACGATTCACGAGACGGTCCTTGCCTACCGGATTGCGTGGGCGACCTATACCATCGCAGCGCTCGCATCGTTCGTTGTGCCGTACCTCAGCTTCGCCCTCTACGTTCTGCTAGTGGGCTACTTTTTAGTGCCCAGGGGGGCGGATCGTGACTGAAGGCGGTAGGGGGCGGCTGGAGACGGTAGCGTTGTCCCGTGGGTGGCACGCTGCAGGGTGTCTGCAACACGACGCCTTCACCCCTGCCGACGCCTACCGTCTCCTACCGTCCCCTACCGTGTTTTTCCATTGGCACCGTACTTGCCTCATACAACCACGGGACGGGCTCGGAGTGTCCGTGGACCGCATCGGCGACCATCTGTTCCATGACATCGACGCGCTGCTGGAGCGCGAGGACGGCGGTCGCGTGCCCAAGGGCCTGCGGGTCGAACGGGTACTGCTCGTCTCCCT
>DATFSB010000454.1:0-12404 GCA_035262825.1 Gemmatimonadales bacterium
CTCACCCCCTGACCCCCTCTCCCTTCGGGAGAGGGGGAACTTGGGACTAGAGTATCACGGCTCAGTTGGTGCGCGCGAATGGCCACGTTCCGGTCCGGGATGACCAGAGGAGGAAGCCGACGACGCCGAGCACCGTCGCCCCGAATCCGAACAGGAGAACCCTGGGCTCGGTCGTCACGAATACGAAGAGCCAGCCGATCAGCGCCAGCAGCAGCGGCAGCGGATAGAGCCAGATGCGATAGGGACGCGGCATGTCGGGCCGGTTGCGCCGCAGCAGGACGACGGCGGCGATCTGACCGACGAACTGGATCAGGATCCGAGTTGCGAGCAGCGCCGCGATCACGGTGCCCAGATCGAAGGCGCTGGCCGCGATCGACAGAATGCCCAGCACCACGAGCGAGACGTTGGGGAACTGCCCAGTGGGGTGGAGCCGGGCGAACGGCTTGAAGAAGTAGCCGTCGCGCGCCGCCGCGTAGGGGATGCGCGAATAGCCGAGCAGCAATGCGAACACCGACGCGAACGCTGTCCAGAGAATGAGCAGCGTGAACCATGCGGCTACGCCGGGCCCGTAGATCTGCTGCATGAAGATCGAAACGATGAAATTCGCCGCCGGTTTGTCCTGTGCCGGGACGAACTCGCGCCAGGGCACAACACCGATGACGGAGAAATTGATGGCGACGTAAATGAGGGCGACGGCGACGGTGCTGATGAGGATCGAGCGTGGGATGACCCGTCCCGGGTCTTTCACCTCATCGCCGATGTAGCAGACGTTGTAGTAGCCGAGGTAATCGTAGATCCCAATGGCCGAGGCCGCGCCCAGGCCGAAGAGAAATTGCCTGGAGAAGTGAAAGGCGTTGGGCGGGAAATCGAACGCCCGGTGGGGGTCGAAATGCAGCGCTCCCGTCGCGATCACGACGGCGACCGCCACGAGCGATCCGATCCAGAGGCTGAGCGTGATCGTCGCGATCGAGTGGATACGCCGGTACAGCAGCACGACGTTGACGGCGCCGACCACCGCGGCGATCGCGAATTCGCCCTTGTGCGTCAGCCCCGTCCAGATGTACCCCGCATAGTGTGCGAACCCGATATAGCCCGAGGCGATTTCGAGCGGGCCGCTGAAGATGAACTGCCAGATGAAAAGGAACCCCACCAGCCGGCCGAAGCTCGCGGGGCCGAACCCCTCCACCAGATAACGGAACGAGCCGCCGGAGCCGGGCATCGCGGCACCGAGCTCGCTCCATACCATTCCATCCGCCACGACCACCACCAGCGCCACGGCCCAGCCGAGCATCGCCTGCGGCCCGGCGAGGGCCGTCATGAGGAGCGGGATCGTGATGAACGGCCCGATCCCCATCATGTTGATCATGTTGAGCGCCGTCGCGTGGAGGGCGCCGAAGCGGCGGCTGAGCGTGTCGCTCACAACAGCGCCATATCGACGAGACAATCGACGTTGTCATGCAGCCAGAGCAGCGAGGCCGGCAACATGGTCGTCACGTCTCCGGCCAGCAGTTTCGCCGCGACGGACTGTTTCCCCTCGCCTGTGACGAGGAGGACGATGTGCCGCGCGGCGAGAATCTCGCGCATCCCGAGCGTCAAGCCGAACTCTGGAGGGTTCTTCATCGCCCGGGCCATGGCGTGGCGGCGCGACTCCTCCGACAGGCGGGCCACGTGGCAGTGCGGGACGAGGGAAGGGGTCGGCTCATTGAAGCCGATGTGACCGTTTACGCCGAGACCCAGAACGCACACGTCGATCGGGCCGATGCGCTCGAGCTGGGCGCGCATTCTCCCGCAGGCGATGGCAGCGTCGACCGTCGTATCAAAGGCGGCGAAGCGGTCGGCCGGGATGCCCAGCGGGTCCAGCAGGCGTTCTTTCAGGTAGCCGGTCGTGGAGCCGGGATCGCCCTCCCCGAGCCCGCCCCATTCATCCAGCGCCACGACACTGATCGACCGAAACAGCTCCGGATCGCCAGCCGCGCGGCCGGCGATATCGCGATACATCCCGGTGGGTGAGCTCCCCGTCGCGGGACACAACAAGAGGTTCCGCTTCCGCTCCACGTCAGCCGCGACCAGCGCCGCCGCGTGCGCGCTCAACCGCTCGTAGCTCTCGCAGGTGTGGACGTGCAATTACTTCTTCCAGAGCTTGTAGGGTTTGTCGACATCGGTCTTGAAGGGCAGCGGCACCTTGCGTCCCGTTCCGGCCGATTGGTACGCCGCGAAAATCGCTTCCAGCACCGCCCGGCCGTCCCCGCCGGTCACCAGCGGCTGCTTGTTTTGCTGTACGCAGTCGACGAAGTGGGCCATTTCCTGGGGGAAGCCGTAGTTCCAGATCTCTTCGTACATCGTGAAGCTCCACCCGGTCGTGATCCCGGCCTTCTCGACGGCGTAGCCGACCCCGCGCGTGCTGTAGGTCTGGATCGAGCTGCCCTGGAGCACATCGGCGTAGGCGACACCTTCGGTGCCGTGGATCTCGGCGCAATCGTCCATCCCGCCGAGTTTCGTCCAGCTCTCCTCGGCGAGCGCCGTCACGCCGTTCTCGAATTCGAGGATGATGATGGCGTTGTCGTCGCCACGGGTCTTCGCGCCGTGGACGCTGGTACTCATCTGCGCATAGACCGACGCGATCGGATTGTTGCCGTTGAGCCAGCGGAAGAAGGCGATGGCGTGACAGCCCATGTCCATCGTCACGCCGCCCCCCGAGCGCTCCACGTCCCAGAAATGATCGGCATGCGGTCCGTCGTGTTTTTCCGACTGCTTCAAGAGGACCGGCTTCCCGAGGGCACCTTCGTCGAGCAGTCCTTTCATGCGGACGTATTTGGGGGTGAAGCACAGCTCTTCGGCGTACATCAGCTTGACGTTCGCGGCGGAGCACGCGGCGATCATACGGTCCGCCTCGGCCAGGTTCATGGCGATCGGCTTTTCGATCACGACGTGTTTGCCGGCCTTCGCTGCCCGGAGGGTGATCTCACAATGCTGGTTGTTGGGGGCACCCACGACGACCATGTCGATGTCATTGCGGGAGAGCAGCTGATCGAGGTCCGTGAAATGGTGGGGAATACCGTGGTGCTGCGCGAAGTCTCGGGCGTGACCTGCGCTCGGAGACATCACGCCGCGCACCGCCGCGTTGGAGACCGACTTCAACGCCTCGGCGTGGATCGACGAAATGAACCGCGAGCCGATGAGCCCGACGCCAATCTGGTCTGGCATGAGGATCCTGTAAGTCTCAGTGGGTTGCAAAGTTGGCCCCATTTGCCCGAACCCCACAAGCCCACAAGATCGCGCCAAGGTCTTGACATTAGTGTCTCTCACACACTAATATAGTGTCACCGACACACTAATTGGGGGTTCCCATGTTCGCGTTCCGGAAGGTCCCGCCCACCACCTACGTGCTTCACTACCGCCGCGGCAAGCTGCGGCGAGAGGGTCCCGGTCTGGCCTTCTTCTACTTCACGCCTACGGCTACGATCGTCCAGGTTCCACTCGCCAGCGCCGACCTCCCGTTCGTCTTTACGGAGGTCACGGCGGACTTTCAGACGATCACGCTGCAAGGGCAGCTCACCTACCGCGTCGCCGACCCCAAGCGTTTGGCGGGGCTGCTCGACCTGAGCACCTATCCGAGCGGCCGCTACGTGTCGGACGACCACACCAAGCTGCCCGAGCGGCTGGTGCAGGCGACCCAGATCCTGGCGCGGGACTACGTGCACCAGCGTCCGCTGCGCGAGGCGCTCGCGAGCGCCGGTCCACTCGTCGCGACAGTGCTGGAAGCGTTGCGGCGCGACGAGGCCGTCACCATGCTCGGCGTCGAGATCCTCGGGCTGAGCCTGCTCGCCATCACTCCGACGCCCGAGACCGCACGCGCGCTCGAGGCCGACGTGCGCGAAGGGCTGCTGGGTGAGTCCGATGAGGCGGTCTACACGCGCCGCAACGCCGCGGTCGAGCAGGAGCGGCGTATCAAGGAGAGCGAGCTCAACACCGAAATCGCCGTGCAGGCGAAGCAGCGCCAGATTCGCGAGACCCAGATGGCGGCCGACATCGCGGTCGAGGAGCAGCGCAGCGCGCTGATCGAACGCCGCACCGCCAACGACCGCGCCGACGCCGACGCGCGCGGCTACGCGCTGCAGGCGACGATCGAGCCGCTGCGCAACGTCGACTGGCGCACACTGATGGCGGTGAGCAGCGCCGACCCCCGGCTCATGATCGCGACCGCGTTCCGCGAGCTCGCCGAAAACGCCGAGAAGATCGGCCAGCTGAACGTGACGCCCGATCTGCTGCGGACGCTGCTTGTCCCGACCACGGGAGGGAAGTGACATGTTCGAGAAGCTCGTGGTTGTGACGCGCATGACACGGCTCGCCGAGCTGATCCGACGGTTTCACAGCCACGGGCATGCGCAGTTCTACGTCGAGCACTCCGGTGGGGACTTCGCCGAGTATCGCGCGGAGGATGCAGCCTACCGGAGCGCCCTCGACACGGTGCGCCAGGAGGTCGAGCTTGGGATGCCGGTGCAGTTTCTCGACCGGTCGCTCGTGCCGACGTATCACTTTGCTCCCACGGACGTCGTCGTCGCGCTGGGCCAGGACGGGCTGGTCGCGAACGTCGCCAAGTACGCGGGGGCCCAGCCACTGATCGGCGTCAACCCCGATCCGGAGCGCTACGACGGGATTCTGCTGCCGTGGCAGCCCGGGGAGGTGAGACAGGCAATCCAAAGCGTTCTCGAAGATCGCGCCGTCAGTCGCAGCGTCACGATCGCGATGGTGACGCTCAACGACGGTCAGCAGCTGCTCGCATTCAACGACCTGTTCATCGGACCGAGCACGCATGTCTCGGCGCGCTACCGGCTGCGGGCAGGAGGCGTGGTCGAGGCGCAATCGTCGAGCGGGGTGCTAGTATCCACTGGCGCCGGCTCGACGGGGTGGATCTCGTCCGTATTCAACATGGCGGCCGGCGTCACCGCGTTTAGCGGCGGCCGCGGCGGCTCGGGAATTCGACTCGAGTGGGAGGACCCGCGACTGATCTATGCCGTACGCGAGCCCTTCATCAGCCGGCACTCGACCGCCCGCATCATCGCCGGATACGTCCTCCCGGGCATGGAGCTGCAACTGGAATCGTTGATGCCGTTGGGGGGTGTCATTTTCTCGGACGGGATCGAGAACGATTTCCTGGAGTTCAACACCGGGACGACGGCTCGCGTGCGCGCCGCAACAGAGCGCGCGCGGCTCGTGGTCAAGTCTCCGGTCCGGGTCACCGCGCATGCCGTCCGCTGATCGCGGGCCCCGCACCGACCTCCAGGTCACGGTCGACGTCGTGATCTTCTCGATCGCGGGGACGGCGCTGCAAGTCCTGCTGATCGAGCGCGGCCTGCCGCCGTTCGAGGGACGGTGGGCTCTACCTGGAGGCTTTATCCGGGAAGGGGAGGACCTCGAGCAGGCGGCGTTGCGCGAGCTGGAAGAGGAAACCGGCGTCCGCGACGTCTACCTGGAGCAGCTCTACACCTTCGGCGACCCACAGCGCGACCCGCGCGGCCGTGTCGTGACCGTCGCCTACTACGCGCTCGTCGCTGCCGACAGGACGACGCTCGCCGCCAGCACCGATGCGCGCGCGGCGCGATGGTGGGCCGTCGCCGAGCATCCCCCACTCGCCTTCGACCACGAGCACATCCTCACCTACGCAGTGGAGCGGCTGCGCAACAAGCTCGAGTACACGACGGTCGGATTCCAGCTGTTGCCGCGGCGCTTCACGTTGAGCGATCTGCAGCGTCTCTACGAAGCGATCCTCGGGCGTCCGCTCGACAAGCGCAATTTCCGTCGCAAGCTGGCGCTGCTCGGAATCCTGAAACCGGTCAAAGCACGGCGGGCGGAGCGCGGCCGCCCGGCGCAGCTGTACGAGTTTTCCGCCCGCGAATTCTCGAAGCTCAAGGATGTGGGGATCATCTTCCCGTTCTAGGGGCCCCTAGCCGGAGCGACCAAAAACGCGCACTGTTGCGTGCCCGTGAATCCCACGCGACCCTCCCGCGCCCGCGCGCTGCTCAGCGATCCGCACTTCTGGATCCCGGTGATCGTGCTCATTCTCGGGCTCGCCGTGTTGCGATGGATCGCGTGAGCGCGATCGACCCGGGACGCCTCCGTGCGCTGCAGCGCGTGGGGATGCTCTCCGGGTTCGCCGCCGGCGCCTGGCTCGGCGCCGCCGAGGCGCCCACTAAGCTCGTCACGCTTGGCATCCCGCCAGTCACGATCTCCCTCATGATGGTGCTGGGGGTGTTCCTGGCGCGCTGGAGCCTTCCCGCCCTGGTACGCGGCACCGCCGCCGTTACCGAGGACGTGCGCCAGGCCCCGCACCTCGTGATCTGGGCTGCGCTCGGGGGATGCCTCTGGGCGGTCGCCAACACTCTCACGGTGTTCGCCATCAAGGACATCGGACTCGCGATCGCCTTCCCGCTTTGGAATTCGAACAGCCTGCTCGGGATTCTCTGGGGCACGCTGCTCTTCAACGAGCTGCGTGACGCGGGGCGGCTGCGGGCACTCGCGGTGCTGGGCGGGGCGGCGCTGATGTTCCTCGGCGCGACGCTGCTCGCCATCGCATCGGCGACGGCGGCCCCCGGCGGCTCGGCGCTGCGCGGCGTGGCGGCGGCGCTCATGGCAGGCGCCCTGTGGGGCACGATGTATATCCCCTATCGCAAGGCGTACCTCACCGGCATGCACCCGATGTCGTTCATCGCTTTCTTCACGATCGGCGAACTGGGAATGATGTCGCTGCTCGCGATCGGGTTCTCGGGAGGCGTCGCTCCGCTGTGGGCGGACCTGACCCGCAGTCGCGACGTCCTGTTCTGGCTGATGCTCGCCGGATTCGTCTGGGTCATCGGCGACCTGTTCCAGCAATACGCCGCCAAGTACGTCGGCATCAGCCGCGGCATCCCGCTCTCGAACACGAACCAGCTGTGGGGACTCGCCTGGGGCATCCTCGTGTTCGGAGAATCAGGCGGAACCAAGGTGATCGGGGGCTCGCTCCTCATGGCGCTGGGGGCCGGGGCGATCGCGCTGGCGTCGGCGTCGGGCGCCGAGCACAAGCGCTGGCAGGAGGCGGGGGCGCGGGAGAGCGAGCGCTACGGTGTCGACCCCGCCTACGTCGCGGCCGGTCTCGCGGGACAAGACGCGAGTGCCGCGCGGGCGCGCCGCCGCCCGATCGATTGGGTGCTCGTCGCCTTCGCGTCCATCGTGTTCATCTGGTTCGCCTCCGCCGCGCGCGTCCCGGCGTTGCACGTTGCATGGGGGTGGGCGGCGGTGCTCACTCTGGCGCTGGTGGGGTTCGTCGTCGTGGCTGGCGTAGCGCTGTGGCGGGCGACGAGGCTGGGGTAGCCCCGCGCCGGGGCGACACGCTAAAGCCTCCAGAGGCACTGCGCGAAAGCGCAGTGTTTGCAAGGCACACCCTTTAGGGTGTCGAAGTAAGCCACGGGACCCGCGGCCTCGTCTCCTCCCGCAGCTGCTGGAATCTCGGATCCTTCTGCAAATCACCAAACAACGGCACGTTCAGCAGGCGCCAGGTGCGAAGGCTGGTCGAGCACGGCGTACGTGGCGCGCACAGCGGCTCGGCCGAGTCGGGCAGTGATCGGAGCTGTTGGAGGGCGGCGAGTGCCGCCGCCGGCAGGCCGATGGCAGCCGCAAGCAAGGCGCGCTCCGCGAGATCATCGACCGTCGTGGCCGTAGCCGCCAGAAACTTGCGGGCGGGCGCGCTGTCGCCGCGGGCGAGCGCGTAGAGGCGCCGCCGCGCGTCGAATGGCGCCGCGATGGTCACGGAGCCGGGGCGGGTTCCCAGGCTATCGGCGGCGGCCTGGTCGGCGAGCGCCCCCGCGATGTCGCCGCGGGAATACCGCACCAGCGCGCGGTCGGCAAGCCCGATGAGCCAGGCGCCGTGACTGAGCGCGGAGTCGAACGCGGCGAGCGCTTCGGCAGAGCGGCCACTCATCCAGTAGCTCAAGCCCAGCTGGCGCCAGGAATTCCGCAGGTCCGGGTTGAGCTCCAACGCGCGGCGAAAGTGTGGTTCGGCGGCGTCGGGGAGTCCGAGGACGTCGTTGGAGTAGAGGTACCCGATAGAGTGTTCGATGTCGCCGTCGAGTGGATCCAGCTCGTCGGCACGCGACAGGGTGCGCCAAGCCTCGCCCGGATTCGGGCGCAGGTCATTCCACAACCCCAGCGCCAGCCATGCATCGGCGTCTGTGCTGTCGAGCGCCAGCGCGCGGCTGGCGGCGGTGCGCGCCAGTCCCATGAGAGAATCCGCTCCGATGGGTCGCGCCGTGCCGTACTGGGTCTGCAGGCCACGGACGATGGCGAGGCGCGCCCAGGCGGAGGCGAAGCCGGAATCGAGCTGCACCGCTCGCTCGAGAGCTCGGGAGGCGGCGTCGATATCCTCGAGCGTGCGCCGCACCGTGAGTGAGCGGGCATACAGGTAGAGGCGATACGCCTCGGGATTGCGCGACGTAGAGTGCCGCAACGCGGCCACCTGCGTCGGCGCCAGCCGCCCGCCAACGGCGACGGCGACCGACTCCGCGACCATCGTTTCGATCGCCGCGATGTCACCATCGGAGCGGCGAAACAGCGACGACCACCCCTGTTCCCCCGTCGCCGTGCGTACCAGCTCCACGTTCGCCGCCACCTGCTGCGCCGACCGGCGCAAGGATCCCGTGACGAGCCACTCGACGCGCAGCGCTCGCGCCGCGCCGAGAGCGTCTGGCGTGCGGCGCCACTGGGCGGAGACCGCCGTGGCGCTCGTGACGTGCAGCTGCGTGATGCGGCTCAGCCGCCCGCTGATCTGCTCGGGGAGCTCTTCGGCGAGGTAGGCGTCGGCGGTGTCGGCGGAGCGATTGGCGAAGGGGAGCACAGCGATGCTGCCGCGCGTCACCGGCATCGAGCGCGGCGCCGGACGGGCTGCCGATCCGCATGGTGGAGGTGATCCGTCTGGGCACTGCGCGTCGAGCGGCATCGCGACAGCCCACAGACAGAAAAGCGGACACGTGACGGTTCGCACAATCGATGTGGTCACGGCGGCAAAAGATAGCATCGAACGCTGACCGACCACTAACGCGCCGCGAACACCATGCGCAGAGCTCCTGGTGTTCTGGAGAGTGGCTGCGGCACCGCCGATCGGCGGAAGGCACGAGGCCATTTCGTCGAATCGGGAGGCTCTATGCGGTACGGCACACTCGCAGTCGCTCTTGGGACGATCCTGCTCGCGGCGTGCTCGGGCTACTCAACCGGCGTAGGATACGGCGGTGGCGGTGGCGGCGGCGGTATGGGTCAGGGTGGTGGCGGTGGCCCCGTCGGCTCGGTGACGGTCGGCCCCGGGATTCAGTTCGTGAGCGCGCACGACGGGAGTCAGAATCCCGCCGTCACGTCGATCGCTGTCGGCGCCACGGTGACCTGGACGTGGAGCGGCTCGTTACGCCACAGCGTCGAGTCGACGGGCGCCACCTCGTTCGCGAGCAGCCCGATCATGAGTAGCGGCACCTACGCGGTGCAATTCAACACCGCGGGGACCTACCACTACATCTGCGCGGTGCACGGCGCGTCGATGAGTGGCACGGTCATCGTGCAGTGAGGGAAGCCGTCCCCGAGAGGCTACCCCTCTCCCTCACGGGAGGGGGGTACCACCGGTCGATTGTCGATCAGTTGATCGGCATTTGACGGGGCGGGAGTACACTTCCGCTCGCCTTCAGCCCGGACATCATTATGCAGACCGGATCATCGCCGCGCCGATCGTCCTCGGTAGACATGGTGGCCATGCTGCTCGTGTTGGCTGGAGACCACCAGGCGAGCGCCAAAGCCAACGCGAGGATCCTGTTGCGGCTGGCCGAGCCGAAGTCTGTTCCAGAAGCGGCCGAGGCTACGACCACATCTCCCGGAGTTTAGCCCGCACATCTACTCCGACTGACTGCTGCGCGTCGCCCGGTGCCCCGGCGACGCGGCCGCCCTTCACCTGGCGCTCGAATAACTTCGCGACGTCCCCGGGAATAAACCGCGTCCGCGGCACGTAGACGTGAAAGTCGCCGTCGGGGCGGCCGCGCGTGTAGAAGCGGTGCGGCTGCAGGAGGTAGAGAAAGTCCCGCGCGCGCGTCATCGCGACGTACAACAGGCGCCGCTCTTCCTCGATCTCCTGCGGCGTCCCCGTCGCCATGTCGGACGGAATGCAGCCATCCACGACATTCAGCACGTACACCACGTCCCACTCGAGTCCTTTGGCGGAGTGGATCGTCGACAGGACGAGATAATCCTCGTCGAGATGCGGCTCGACCGCCTCGTCCCCCAGGCCGTCGGGTGGGTCGAGTGTCAACTCGCTCAGAAAGCTCTCGCGCGACGGATGCAGCGCGGCGAGCTGTTCCAGCTGCTCCAGGTCTCCAATGCGGACGCCCGCCGCTTCGTAGAGCCGCGCCAGGTGTGGCTCGTACCACTTGCGTACCAGAGCGAGCTGACCCTGCCACTCGGTCGCGCGCCGCAGGTCGATCATCAGATCGCAGAACGCCGGCCAGTCCGACCTGGCCGGAGCGGGGACGTCGAGCGTCGCCAGAATTTCGAGATCGAAGGCCGCGGCTTCGATCCGGTCCTGCAGGCGCCGCGCATGCGCCGGACCGACGCCGGGAAGCAGCTGGATCACCCGGAACGCGGCAATCGTGTCGCGCGGATTCTCCGCCCAGCGCAGCACGCACACCAGATCCTTCACGTGCGCCGCCTCGAGGAACTTGAGCCCGCCGTACTTCACGAACGGGATGTTGCGCCTGCCGAGCTCGACCTCGAGCAGATCGGAGTGATGCGCGGTGCGCATCAGCACCGCCTGTTTGCGCAGCTCGACCCCCGCTTCGCGGTGCTCCAGCACCCGCTCCACGACGAAATCGACTTGCGCCTGCTCGTCCGCCGCGGTGACCAGCAGCGGTCGCTGCGCGGACGGACGGGTCGAGAAGAGCCGCTTGGTGAAGCCTTCGGCGGCGAGTCCGATCACGCCGTTCGCGGCGTCCAGGATCGGCTGGGTGGAGCGGTAGTTCTGCTCGAGGGTGACGACGTGCGCCGGCGGATTGAAGTGGCGCGGAAAATCGAGGATGTTACGCACCGTCGCGGCGCGGAACGAGTAGATCGATTGCGCGTCGTCGCCCACGACGGTGAGCCCGCGCCCATCGGGCCTGAGGCCCAGCAGGATGCCGGCCTGGAGCGCGTTGGTGTCCTGGTATTCGTCGACCAGGATGTGGTCGAAGCGGCGACGCACCCCGTCGGCGACGGCTTGTTCCTGCATGAGGTAGTACCAGTAGAGCAGCAGGTCGTCGTAATCGAGCAGGTTGCGGTGCTGCTTGGCGTCCACGTAGCCGCGAAACAACCGCTTCAGCTCGTCCGCCCAGGTCGCATACGAGGGGAACGCCTGTTGCAGCGTCTGCTCGACGGCATGGCTGGCGTTCACGGCATGCGAGTAAATCGCGAGGCAGGTGTCTTTTTTCGGGAAGCGCGACGCCTGCTGCGAGAGCCCCAGCTCGTTGCGGACGACATTGAGGAGATCGCCGGCATCGGAGCGGTCGAGCACGGTGAACGACGGATCGAGTCGCACGGCCGTGCCATGCTGGCGCAACAGCCGGTTGGCGATCGCGTGGAACGTCCCCGCCCAGCGCGGCCTCACCTCCTGACCTCCCCTCCCTTCGGGAGAGGGGGCACTACGTGATGCCCGTTGCATAAGCTGACTCGCGATCCGCTCGGCGCGCCGCGTCATGATGTCGGCGGCGCGCCGCGTGAACGTGAGCAACAGCATCCGGCGTGGGTCCGCGCCGCACACGATCAAATGCGCGACGCGATGCGCGAGTGTGTTCGTCTTCCCGGTGCCGGCTCCGGCCACGATCAGCAGCGGCCCGGGCAGCCGGCGCGACAGCTCGGCTGCTCCATAGGTGACCGCGTCGACCTGCGCGGGATTCAGTTGTTCGAGGTATTTCGGGGCTTCCGCCATCTACCGAATATATGCCGAAGCCTGTTAGCGTGGGTTGATGCGCGCCCGGGTGCTGCTGGCCTTCGCCATCGTCTATGTCGTGTGGGGCTCGACGTATCTGTTCATTCGCTACGCCGTGCAGACCCTGCCCCCGTTCCTCCTCACCGGTGCGCGTTTCCTCGTCGCCGGGTCGCTGCTGACGACCTGGGCGGTACTGCGCGGCGCGAAGCGGCCGACACGGACGAACTGGAAAGCGCTCACGATCATCGGCCTGCTGCTCTTCCCCTGTGCCAATGCGGTGGTGGTCTGGGCGGAGACGCGAATCGGGTCGGGTATCGCGGCGCTGCTCGTAGCGATCGAGCCGTTATGGGTCGTGGTATTCCTCACGTTGATCACACGACGGCGCCCGTCGCTCGGCGTGCTGGCCGGAATGCTCCTGGGGTTTGCCGGACTCGTGATCCTC
>DATFSB010000455.1:0-5692 GCA_035262825.1 Gemmatimonadales bacterium
CCACCGGATCGATGGCGTCGTCGCGCGAGATCACCGCGATCTTGGTGCGGCTCCCCGCCTCGCGCGCCGTGGCCCGGATCTCCACGATCTGCTGCTGGATCTCGGGCACTTCGATTCTGAACAGCGCCTTCACGAACAGCGGGTCGGCGCGCGACAGAATGAGACGCGGCCCTTTGGGCGTCTCCTCGATGCGCTTCAGCACCGCCCGGATCGAATCGCCCTGGTGGTAGTGCTCACGATGGTTCTGCTCGCGGTAGGGGATGATCGCCTCCGCTTCGCGGAATTTGTTGAGCATCACCACGATCTTGCCGCGCTCGATCTGCTGCACCTCTCCGGGAAGCAGCTCGCCGACCTTGCCGGTGAACTCGTCGCGGATGCGGCTGCGCTCGCCCTCGCGCACGCGCTGGATGATGCGCTGCTTCGCCGCCTGCACGGCGGTACGTCCGAACTCGGCGAACGGCACTTCTTCCTCGAGCACGTCGCCGGGCTGAAAGTCGGGGTCTTCGAAGCGCGCCTCCTCGAGCGAGATCTGCGTGCCCGGGTCCTCCACCGCTTCGACTACCGTCTTCAGCACCACGATCCGGATCGTGCCCTTGAGCTCGTCGATCGAGATCTCGGCGCGGACGTTCGGGCCGTAGCGCTTCACCAGCGCCGCATGCAGCCCGTCCTTTAACAGCTCGATCATTTCACCGCGCTCGAGCTGCTTGGAGCTCGTCAGCTCGCGGATCGCGGAAACGACGTCGGTTGCGTTGGCCATGCCAAAACCCGCTATCTGTTATCGGTCATCGGTTGTAGGTCACCAATCCACGGCCAGTCGAGCCTCGCGTGCCGCCGTCAGCGGCAGCGTCACCGGCTCCCGGCCTTCGGGGTGCAGGACCACGGTCGCCTCGTCCGGCACGGCGACGATGCGGGCGCGGACCCGCCCCAGCCCTTCCAGCTTCACCAGCACTTCCCGTCCGACGAACCGGACCCAGTGCCGGTGCCAGCGCACCGGCCGGTCGAGCCCCGGACTGGACACCTCGAGCTGGTAGCGGGGACCCAGCGGGCCACCGTTGTCCAGCCACGCTTCCAGAGTCCGGCTGGCGAGGGCGCAGTCGTCCACGGTCACGCGCCGCTCCGGATCCGCCGGCGGCCAATCGATGCGCACTTGAACGAGCGGCCGGTTCGGCGTGCCGCCCAGGCGAAGGTCGGCCAGGTCGAGTCCCAACGTCTCCAAACGGGACCGAACGGCCTCCACCAGGCTGTCGGTGAGCATAAAAAAAAGCGCGGGCCTGACTTCGCCCGCTTCGACGGGGAATGTACCCCCACCCCCCGGCCTGTCAAGTCGCGGGAAGCGGTATCCCGAGATAGGCCACCATTCTGCCGTCGGCGCCGCGTGAGGCGCGGTGCGAGTGGAATTGATCGTTGTGGTGCGCGGTGCAGAACGCCGAGATGCTCACAGCGCGCAGTCCGAGCGCAGCGCCCCGTCCAGCAAGCAGACTGCGCAGGTCGACGTACGTGGGGGAAGTGCTCGGCGGGCGCCCGGTCACGCGCTCCGAGACTTCATAACCTACTTCATAGCAGTTGCCACAAATGCCTACGCCACAATGCATTACGAAATCTCTGCAGGTAGCGCCAGTCGCGGCCGTCACATCGCCCAGGGTGCGCTCCAGGATCCCCCCGGCTACCCCGCGCCAGCCCGCGTGCAACAGGGCGACGATCCCCCGCTCGGGCGCGACCAGATACACCGGGATGCAGTCGGCCACGGTTACGGCGAGCAGGACGCCGCGGTCCCGGGTGGCGTGGCCGTCGACGCCGTCGAGCACCAGCCACCCTGGAGGCGGGTTCGTGTGCCACTTGAGGTCGGTGCCATGGACCTGGTGGCTCATCACGACGGTGGGGAATCGCGATTCGAACGCCCGGCGGAACGCGCGCCAGCGCGTCATCACCTGCCCCGTCGGCTCATCGCTCCACAGACCGAGCGAGAACCCTCCGGCGCGCGTGGTAATGCCCGCGATCACCCCGTGGCGGGCCGCCCACTCCGAGAGCTCGAGCCGCGGGACCGCCGCGTCGCCGGCTGGGACTTCGACAACGATGGTGGCGTGCGGAGGAGTGGTGGACACTGGCGGGCGGGCGGTCGGGCGGTCAGGCGGTCAACGACCATCTTCGCGGCGCTCGATTTTCGCGCCCAACGCGCGGAGCCGCTCGTCGATGCGCTCGTAGCCACGCTCGATCTGTCCCACGTTGTGGATCACCGAATCCCCCTCGGCCGCCAGAGCGGCGAGCAGAACGGCCATGCCGGCACGGATGTCGGGGCTCTCGACTTCCCCACCCCGCAGCTTCGAGGGACCAGCGATCACGGCGCGATGCGGATCGCACAGCACGATGCGCGCTCCCATGCCGATCAGCTTGTCCACGAAGAACAGGCGCGACTCGAACATCTTCTCGAACACCAGCAGCGGCCCTTCGCATTGCGTCGCCACCACGATCGCGATCGACATCAGGTCGGCGGGGAACGCCGGCCATGGTCCGTCCTCGAGCTTCGGGATGTGGCCTCCCAGATCGGGGCGGATGCGGCGCTCCTGGTCCTTCGCGACGATCAGCGCATCGCCGTCGATCCGTGGCCGGACGCCGAGCCGGTCGAAGGCATAGAGCGTGGCGCGCAGGTCCTCGGTACGCACACCCTCGATCCGCACGGCCCCGTTGGTGACCGCCGCCAGCCCGATGAACGAGCCCACTTCGATATGATCGGGCCCGATGCGGAACGGCTCCGCTGCCGTCCCGAGCGGCCCCCCGCCGTGGACGTGCAGCACGTTGGTCCCGATGCCGTCGATCCGCGCGCCCAGACTCGTGAGGAATCGCGCCAGGTCCTGCACGTGCGGCTCGCTCGCGGCGTTGCGCAGCACGACGTCGCCTTTGGCCCGCACGGCGGCCATGAGCGCGTTCTCGGTTCCGGTGACACTCGGTTCGTCGAGAAAGACATCCGCCGCGATGAGCGACTTTGCCTCGAGCTGGTAACGCTTCCCCACCTCCACGTCAGTGCCGAGCGCCTCGAGGGCGAGGAAATGGGTGTCGACGCGGCGCCGGCCGATGACATCCCCGCCGGGCGGCGGCAGCGATACACGCCCGAATCGCGCCACCATCGGTCCCGCAAAGAGGATCGAGGCGCGCACTTTGGCGCACAGCACCGGATCGAGATCCCGGGGCTGTGCGTTGCGGGTGTCGATGTCGACGCTGTTGGGACCCGCCCATGTCACGCTCGCGCCGAGGTGCTGCAACAACGCGAGCATCGTCTCGACGTCCTTGATGTGCGGCACGTTTTCGATACGGCAGGGGCCGTCGGCGAGCAGCGTCGCGGCCAGAATGGGAAGTGCGGCGTTCTTGTTACCGGCGGGGCGAATCGTGCCCTCGAGCGCGCGGGCGCCGGACACGCAAAACGTCGGCGGCATGGGGGCCAACCTACCGGAACGCTTGCGCGGGCGTCAAGCGAGGGCGAACGTATCGCGCGTGTTTCCGCTGCCGCCGCTCGCCGCCGCGGCCTTGATCGCGCTCGCGGCCCTTTTGGCCACGTATCTCCCGCGCCCGCCCTGGCTCGTCGCCGTCCTCGCGGGTGCGCGCCGGGCCCCGCCGATCGGGTGGCTGATGATCGGTGCCGTGCTGGGACCGCTGCTCGGCGTGCTCGGCGGTGCGCTGCTCGTCGGCCTGATACCGGTCGTCGCGTGCGCCATCGGGTGGATCGCCGCGGGCGCCGCGGCCCGGCTCACCGCGCCCGCATCACCCGTCCGCGAGCCCTGGAAAGCAGCGGACGTCGCTTGGCTGGTGGCGGCTTTCGCACTCCCCGCGGCGCTGCTGTACGGCGCGATGCGGGTCCTGCCCCCGGCCGTCGCCCCCGTCTGGAAGCCTGTCTGGCCGGTGCTCGCCGCGCTGTCGGCGTCGGTGGCCCTCGCCGCCGCACCGCGGGCCGGAGCGGCGACCGCGCTGTCGCTGCTCGTGACGGCCGGGGCGCTGCTCGCACTCTTCCCGCACGCCCGCAGGAGCGACCTGCCACCCATGGCCATGTGGCTCGGCTTCGCGCTGGGCGGGACGTTGGTGTGCGTGCTGGTCGCCACGCGCCTGGGGCGCCGGCCGAAGACGCGCGCCGCGGCGACGATCACGGGGCTGTGCTTCGCCGCGGGGATCGGGATGGCGTCGGGGACGTCACCGTATCTCGTCTGCGGGTTACTCGGCCTGGCGCTGGCGAAGTGGGGCCCCGGGTACGAGCGTCTGGCCGACGAATTGGCGCCGACGGCCCCCACTGTCGGCGCACTGCTCTGGTTTGCAGCGGGCGCGCTCGCCGGCGGCCGCTTTCCTACCGCCCTCATCGCGGCGGTGCTGCTCGCCCTCTGGCCCGCCGCGCGCCACCGTTTCGCGGCAGCCGCTCCAGCTTCGCAGCACACACAGGGACTGGCGCTCGCCCTCTCGTACGCGCTCACGGCGGAGCGCACGCTCGGCCTCGAACAGCGCGGCGCGCTCGTGACCGCCGCGGCGCTGGCGCTCGTGCTCACGTCCCTCGTCCCGCTGCGTCACGCGGCCCCTGCCCCGTTGACTTCCCCCACGCCGCGGGCAGAGGTTACAGCATGATCCCCACGTGGGCCGCGGTGGTGGGCGCCGTCAGCCTCGCCGTCATCGCCGCCGCGGCACTGGTCTCGGGTGTGGCGGTCCTCGCAGCAGCGTTCGGCGTCCGGGCGTTTCTCCAAGCCATCCGACATTCGGCCGAGCCGGTCGTGCAGGACGTGCGCCAGCTGATCGGCACGATTCGCAGCGAGGCGGACGGCCTCGCCGAAACGTCACGCGACATGCGCCAGCGCATCGTGCACGCCGCCGACGCCGCCGAGGCGCGTCTGGCAGAGCTGGGCGACGCCCTGGGCGAAGCGGAGCGGGAGATTGGGGAGACGGCGAAGGACGTTGCCGCTACGGCGCGGACAGTGCGACGCGGGGTTTCGGTGTGGCGGCTGGGGCGGTCGCTGCGCAAGCGCCCCGACGAGGGAGCGACCGAGTGAGACGCGCGATTGCCCCGCTGGGGGTCGCCCTGACCGCGCTGGTGCTGTTCCCCGGCGTGGCGCATGCGTGGACCCCCGCCACGCACATCTATCTCGGGGAGTCGGTGCTCGCGAATCTTTCCGCCCTCCCCTCCGCCGTCGCCGACCTGCTGCGCACCTTCCCCTTCGACTTCCTGTACGGCAACATCGCCGCCGACACCTCGATGGCGAAGAAATACGCGCCGGTCGGCCGCCACTGCCACGCGTGGCACGTGGGGCGCGAGATCTTCGAGCTGGCGCATACCGACGCGCTGCGCGCGTTCGGTCTCGGGTACCTGTCGCATCTCGCCGCCGACACGGTGGCGCACAACTTCTACGTCCCCCATCAGCTCGTGCTCACGAGCAGCACGGCGGCTCTGGGCCACAGCTACTGGGAGAGCCGGCTCGAGACGCACCTCGGCGAGCGCTATCCACGCACCGCGAAGTCCGTCATCCTGCAGGACCACGCGCTGAGCGACGCCCACCTCGATGCCATCCTCTCCCCCACGCTGTTCAGCATGCGCACCAACCGGCGCCTGTTCCGCGGCATGGTCCATCTCACGGAGAACCAGAGCTGGCAGTGGGTGTTTCAGCTGATCGCGGAAAACAGCCGCTGGGATCTTCCACCCGACGACGTCGAGCGCCACATGGCGGTC
>DATFSB010000456.1:0-28500 GCA_035262825.1 Gemmatimonadales bacterium
CCGCGACGACCGCTCCCCGCACTACACGTACTTCATTCTGCTGACCGGCCGCGGCGGGAAGGAAAGCTTCCTCACCGCGATGGAGTCGGGGATCGACGATTTCATCACGAAGCCCGTCGATCCCGACGAGCTGAAGGCGCGACTCGGCGTGGCGCAGCGCATTCTGGGGATGCGGCAGCGCATCGACGCGCTCGAGGGTCTGCTCCCGATCTGCAGTTACTGCAAGCGCATTCGCAACGAGACGGATCAGTGGAGTGAGCTGGAGGGGTACATCGAGACGCGATCGAAGGCCGAGTTCAGCCACGGCATCTGCCCCGACTGCTACCGCACGAAGGTGGAGCCCAACCTCACTTGACGGTGTGACTCACGGCAGCGCCGTGAAACGCATCCAGCAGGGTCGAGCGGTCGGCGTACTCGGGCCGGCGGCGCGCCCGCTCGCTCGTCTCATTCGCGAGGAAGTGTTGATAGGCGTCGCGTGCCCCGCGCGTGTTCGACCGCGCTTCGAGCGCTCGGGCGCGCAGGATGTCGGCGAACAGGTGGGTCGGCACTTCGCGGCGGATCGTGTCCGCTTCGGCGAGGGCGCCGCCTGCGTCCCCTCCCGCGAGCTTCAGGAGGCCGACGTCGAAATGCGCGTCGAGCGACAGCGCCGGCAGCTGCTGGTAGGCGCCGAGCGCCATGGGCAGGAAGAACTGCACGCTGTCGGCCTTCCCCGCTTCGTCGAGGCGCATCACACGGTCGAAGAGGCGTTGCGCGCGCTCCTCGGGTGACATCTGGCTGATGTCGGGGGCCACGCCCGCGCTGGCGCTGCCGGCGAACGGCGCGGCCGACGTGCCCGGCGCGGCAGATTCCGCCGCTCCGCCGCTGCCGCGCATCGCCAGCACACCGATCAGCGCTCCCACTGCCAGCCCCCCGATGCCCCAGGGCAGACCGACGCGCCATCCAGTCGCGGGAGCCGAGGTGCTGGCTCCGCACTTGTGGCAGTACCGCGCACCGTCCGACAGCGTCGCACCGCAGGCATGACAGGTCATGGAGCGCCAATCTAACTGGCTGGCAGGATACGACGAGACAGCGTAGCGTATTGCGATATGCCTGACGCGTTTCCAGGACAGGACCGCACCCGCCACATGGGTGAGTTGAAGCGCGGGGGAAGCCGCTGGAATGTGTACCTCGAGGTCCAACCGGACACCGAGCTGGAGGCAGTGCGCGGGAGGATGCACTTCGTAGGCGACGGACAGCACAAGACGACCGGCTGGGTGTTTCTCGAGCGGCAGGAGAAGGACATCCTCGAGCGATTCGGTGAATTTTCGGCAGTCGAGCTGGTGCAATTCGTGGAGGCGATTCCCGGCTGAACGACGCTGTCGCTCAAAATGTGCAAATGTTGCACGTTTCCTTCTGCACTTCATCACGTATCAACAGTCTCAGAGCACAATCTCAGCACTTCTCGCCAGTTGGCGCAGGAATTGCTTGACGCTCCTCCGTGGCCCGGCTACCTTGCGCCATGCCGGCACCACGCGGCGATCTCAGCTCCCAACAGGCCCGTCGCACCGAGCCCGGAGGCGGGCCGCGTTCGTTTTGACCACCCATTCACGCCGACCGACATGAAGAGAGGACCAGGCACATGACCGCGACGTTGGAACCGACGAAAAGCGAGGCGAAGGGCGGAAGTAAGCCCTCACCCGCCGAGGTGATCCGCCGCGCCCGCGAGGCCGGCGTGCAGGTGGTGGACGTGAAGTTCTGTGATCTTCCGGGCACGTGGCAGCATTTCTCGCTGCCGTTGAAGGAGCTCTCCGAGGACGTGTTCAGCGAAGGGCTGGGGTTCGACGGGTCATCGATCCGCGGCTTCCAGGCCATCAACGAGAGCGACATGCTGCTGTACCCGGATCCATCAAGCGCCTTCGTCGATCCGTGCCTGCAGGTTCCCACGTTGTCCCTGACGTGCGATATCGGCGATCCGATCACGGGGGAGCGCTACACGCGCGACCCGCGCTACGTCGCGCAGAAGGCGGAGTCGTACCTCGTAAAGAGCGGCGTTGCGACGACCGCGTATTTCGGTCCGGAAGCCGAGTTCTACATCTTCAACTCGGCGCGCTACGACCAGAACGCGCATGAGGGCTACTACCACCTCGATTCCGTGGAAGGCATCTGGAACTCGGGGGCGAACGGCACCCCCAACCTGGGGCACCGGCCGCGGCACAAAGAGGGGTACTTCCCGGTGCCGCCGGTGGACAAGCTGCAGGACCTGCGCTCGCGCATCATGCTGGCGCTGATCGCCGCGGGCATCGACGTCGAAGTACATCACCACGAAGTGGGCACCGCAGGCCAGACCGAGATCGACATGCGCTTCACCACGCTGACGCGCATGGCCGATCAGGTGATGATGTACAAGTACGTCGTCAAGAACGTGTGCGCGCAGTACGGCTACACGGCGACGTTCATGCCGAAGCCGATGTTCGGCGATAACGGCTCCGGTATGCACGTGCACATGAGCCTGTGGAACGACAAGACGAACCTGTTCTACGATCCCAAGGGCTACGCGCTGCTGTCCGATCCGGCGCGCTGGTACATCGGGGGGCTCATCAAACACGCCGCGTCGCTGCTCGCCTTCGCCGCGCCGACGACCAACAGCTACCGCCGCCTGGTGCCCGGGTATGAGGCGCCGATCAACCTCATTTACTCGCAGCGCAACCGCTCGGCGATCTGCCGCATTCCCATGTACTCGAAGTCGGCGAAGTCGAAGCGCATCGAGTTCCGCGCGCCCGATCCGTCGAGCAACCCGTACCTCACCTTCGCCGCGCTGTTGATGGCGGGGCTGGACGGGCTGCGCAACAAGATCGAGCCGCCGAAGCCGATGGACGTGGATCTCTACGAGCTCGAGCCGGCGGAGCGCAAGCACGTCAAGAACACGCCGGGAAGCCTCGCCGAGTCGCTCGCGGCGCTCGAGGCCGACCATGCGTTCCTGCTGGAGGGCGGCGTGTTCACGCAGGACCTGATCGATACGTGGCTTGGCTACAAGCGGGCGAAGGAGATCGATCCGGTCGCCCTGCGGCCGCACCCGTACGAGTTTTTCCTGTATTACGACTGCTAACTGCGGTCGGTAGGAGACGGTAGAAGACGGTAGGGGTCGGTAGGTGAAAGGCCGCCCACCCCGCCGTCTCCTACCGTCTCCTACCGTCTCCTACCATCATGCCAGAGAAGACCACCGGGGCCTCCAAAGCCGACATCCTGACGCTCGCCAAAGAGCGCGACGTCGCGTTTTTGCGGCTGCAGTTCACCGACATTCTCGGGATCAACAAGAACGTCGAGGTCCCCGCGAGCCAGTTCGAGAAGGCGCTGGATGGGGATATCATGTTCGATGGCAGCTCGATCGAAGGGTTCGTGCGCATCGAGGAGTCGGACATGATGCTGAAGCCCGACCTCGACACGTTCCGCATCCTGCCGTACGAGGACGAGGGCGGCAAGGTCGCCCGGGTGATCTGCGACATCTACAACCCCGACGGCTCCGCATTTGCCGGGTGTACGCGCGCGGCGCTGCAGCGACAGCTCGCCCGGGCGCGGAAGCTGGGGTTCGAGCTGATGGCGGGTGTGGAGGGAGAGTTTTTCATCTTCCAGCTCGACGGGCGCGGCCGGGCAACCGTGGAAACGCACGACGAGGGCGGGTATTTCGACCTCACACCCGTGGATCGCGCCGAGGAGATCCGGCGTCTGATCATCAAGGACCTCGTCTCCATGGGCTTCGAGGTGGAGGCGGGCCACCATGAGGTCGCGCCAGGACAGCACGAGATCGATTTTCGCTTTGCCGCGGCGCTCGAGACGGCGGACAATCTCGCCACGTTCCGGTTCGTGGTGCGCGACGTGGCCTTCCGGCACGGCTTCCTCGCCACCTTCATGCCGAAGCCGATCTTCGGACAAAACGGCTCGGGGATGCACACGAGCCAATCGCTGTTCGCCAAGGGCAAGAACGCCTTTCACGACCCGAAGGGAAAGTGGGAGCTCTCGAGCGTCGCCTTGTCCTACATCGCGGGACTGCTCAAGCACGCGCGCGGGTATTGCGCGGTGACGAACCCCCTGGTCAACAGCTACAAGCGCCTGGTGCCGGGGTACGAGGCGCCCGTCAACGTCGCGTGGTCGATGCGCAACCGTTCGCCGCTGGTGCGCATCCCCGACAAGCGTGGCACCGGCACGCGGTGCGAGCTGCGCCTGCCCGATCCGTCGGCGAACCCGTATCTCGCCCTGGCCGTGCAGCTCGCCGCCGGGCTCGACGGGCTGGAACGGCGGCTCGTCCCGCCGGACCCCGTCGACAAGAACATCTTCGAGATGAGTTTCCGCGAGCGCCGGCGTTTCCGCATCGACGACCTGCCGCGCGACCTGCACGAGGCTCTGGAGTATCTGGAGAAATCGCCCGTGATCCAGGCGGCATTGGGAAAGCACATTTACGAGCGGTTCGTCGAGGCGAAACGGGAGGAGTGGCAGGAATACATCGGGCAGGTCAGTGAATGGGAGCTCAAGCGGTACCTGGGCCGGTACTGAGCCGTAGCCGCAGCACGTTTCTTCCCAGCATCCCTCCGTGACACATGAATCCTCACCTGGTGACGACACTCGGGCATACATGACACTGTCACGTCCGTGACGAGTCAATATTGACATCTCGTACTGTACTCCGATTTGTGCAATTTCTGCAGTATTTCTTATACATACTGCACATCATTACGAATGATGACTTGCAGATTGTCACAAGTCTTGTGCATACTATGCACAGAATTCGAAACGCCACCGCAAACGCGCCACCCTGAGGAGAGAGCGCATGACGCGACCCGGCTTTGGACGATCCACTGCCCTCGGCCTGCTGCTGACCCTGGCGAGTCCCCTCACCCTGCTGGCGCAGGGCGTCCCGGCCGCGCCCGCGGCATTGGCGTCGGACTCGCTGGTGCGAGCGGCGAACACCGCCGCCGCGGCGAACACGGTGGCGATCAACTTCGTCTGGACCCTGGTCTGCGGCTTCCTCGTGATGTTCATGCAGGCCGGTTTCGCGATGGTCGAGACCGGCTTCACGCGCGCGAAGAACGCCGCGCACACCTTCGCCATGAACTTCATGGTCTACGGCATCGCCATGCTCGCCTACTGGGCGGTGGGGTTCGCGCTGCAGGCTGGCGGCCTGGGGCCGATGACCACGCTGGGCGGGTTCGACGGGCTGAGCCACGAATTGTCGGTCAGCCTCGGCGGGCATACGTGGGGGCTGGCTGGAGGCAGCGGCTTCTTCCTGACGGGCGCCGCGTACGCCGCGCCGGCGTTCACCTACTTCCTGTTTCAGATGGTGTTCATGGACACCGCGGCCACGATCCCGACCGGCGCCATGGCCGAGCGCTGGAAGTTCTCCGCCTTCGTCGTGTTCAGCGTGTTCATCGGCGCCATCATCTACCCGCTGTTCGCGAACTGGACCTGGGGCGGGGGCTGGCTCGCGCAGCTCGGGACGAATCTCGGTCTCGGACACGGGCACGTGGATTTCGCCGGTTCATCAGTGGTGCACATGACCGGGGGCGTGATCGGGCTCGTGGGCGCCGCGCTCATCGGACCGCGGCGGGGCAAGTACAACGCGGACGGCACTCCCAACGCGATCCCGGGCCACAACATCCCCATGGCGCTCGTGGGGACGTTCATCCTCTGCTTCGGGTGGTTCGGCTTCAATCCTGGCTCGACCCTCGCCGGGTCGGATCTGCGCATCGGAGTGATCGCCACCAACACAATGCTGGCCGGGGCGGCGGGCAGCGTCGCCGCGATGGTTTACATGTGGCGCAAGTACGGCAAGCCCGATCCTTCCATGATGGCGAACGGGGCGCTCGCGGGGCTGGTCGCGATCACCGCGCCCTGCGCGTTCGTCACAGCGCCGTCCGCCGTATTGATCGGCGGTGTGGCGGGCGTCCTGGTGTGCGCCGCCGTGTTCTTCATCGACGGGAGGCTGCGCATCGACGACCCCGTGGGCGCGATCTCGGTGCACGGCGTGAACGGCCTGTGGGGAATCCTGGCGCTTGGCCTGCTCGCCGATGGCACGTATGGCGACGGCTGGAACGGCGTTCCCGGGCCCGTGCGCGGCCTGCTCTACGGCGACCCGAGCCAGTTCCTCGCTCAACTGGTCGGCGGGCTGACGAACGTCGTGGCCGTCGGGGCGATGGCGTACGGCGCCTACAAGCTGACCGACGTGCTCGTCGGCGGGCACCGCGTGTCGGCCGAGGTGGAGGAGCTCGGCCTCGATCTGCCGGAGGTGGGCGCGCTCGCGTATCCCGACACGCCTGAGGTCGCGACCGCGGTCATTCTCAGCGAACCGGCTCCCCACCTGGGAGCGGCGGAGCTCGAACCCGAACCCGAAGCCGTCTGACCCGGAGGACGATCATGAAGCTCATCACCGCCGTAGTACGCCCCGAGCGACTACCGCAGGTCAAGGCGGCGCTGTTCCGCGCCGGGGTCACGGGAATCACGATCAGCCGCGTGAGCGGACATGGGGGCGAGCGCGAGTTGCAGGAGCACTATCGCGGCCGCACCGTCGTGCTCGAGTTCCGGGAGAAGGTGCGGCTGGAGATGGCGTGCTCGGAGCCGTTCGTCCAGCCGACCATCGAGGCGATCCTGACGTCGGCCCGCACCGGCAATGTCGGCGACGGCAAAATCTTCGTACAACCTCTGGAGCGCGTCATCCGAATCAGAACCGGCGAGGTCGACAGCGCTGCCGTCACGGCGGTCACCGCGGATGCGGTGCAGCGCCGGGCGCTGACCGAGCGCACACCATAACTCGTCAAGGAGGCCCCATGCGTGGCAACCCGCGTCGTCCTGCGTGCGCGCTGCTCGTTGTGGCCCTCATCGCGTCGGGGAGTCTCGCCGCTCAAGGTGTTTCCGCGGCGTCGGGCGACTCGAGCGTGAAGGCTGATCCCGTAGATCACCTGGGAACCACTGTGGCGGGGTTCAAGCTGGCCGGATTCGCCGAAGGCTCCTACGCGTACTCCGGGCGGAGTGTCGGGGACACGGCGATCGTCGGCCGGCTGTACGACCGGCGGCAGAACCGCTTCACCCTCAACGCGCTGGCGGTCGTGCTCGACAAACCCTACGATCCCGCGAAGGTCAGCGCCGGCTTCCACACCGAGGTGCTGGTCGGGGAGGACGCCGCCGTCATCCAGTCGAACGGCTTCAGCCTCGGGCCTCAAGGCGACATTCCGCACTTCTATCTGACCTTGAACATCCCGACGGCGAGCGGGAACGGGCTGCAGTTCAAGATCGGCCGGATCCCGACGCTCATGGGACTCGAGGTGATCGAGACCTACGCCAACCCCAACTGGTCCGAGGGCAATCAATTCGTCTACGTCGAGAACTTCACCGGGACGGGGGTGAGCATCGAAACCAAGTTCGGCTCCTCCGTGGATGCCCAGCTGCGGGTGTTCAACGGATGGGACCAGGTCGCCGATAACAACACGCGCAAGTCGCTGATGGGGCGCGTGGGCATCTATCCCAACGCCCTCACGTCACTCGGGCTCGTGGGGTTCTGGGGTCCTGAAGAGACCGGCAACGATGCCGCCGATCGTTATGGTCTCGAAGGTCTGGTGTGGCGCAAGCTCGGCAGGGCCGCGGTGTGGGTCCAGGGAGACTACGGACGGGAGCAGGCGAATGCCGCACTGCCCGATCCGAGCCGGGATGCCACCTGGTGGGCGCTGGGGGGATGGGTCACCTACGACTTCACCGCGACCGTCGCTGTCGCGCTGCGCGGCGACTACGTCGACGACGAGAACGGCGCGCGCAGCGCGATGAACAGCGTAGGGGTCGGGTTCCCGCAGAGTCTCGGGCAGAAGTTTGGGAGCGCCACCCTGACCGTGAACGTCCGCTCCTGGCCCGGTGCGGTCGTCCGGCCCGAGGTGCGCTACGATCGCTCCACGATGGCGGCATTCAACGGGCAGAAGGATCAGGTCACGGTCGCGATAGGGGTGGCGTACCTCTACTGAAATTTCGGTCTCGACCCCCGTCCAGACGCCTCGGCTATGTTAGAAGGGATCGACAGACTCGAATGATCTGATCGGGCGGATTTCCGCCCCAGGTCCGGTCAAGCGGTCGGCAAGCCGTGCTACGTCAGCGGCGATTCCGAGGCGACCTGATGGACGACCAATCGTGGTACCGTTCTTGCGCCTCGTCCCTCCGTATTCTCTCCATAAGTCTATTCCTAGCGTCGTTCTGTTTGGCATGCGGTTTCTTCCCCGAGAAAGGGGATACGGACGGCGATCAACAACAGGCCCAATGGCAAACCAGCGGCCGCCTGGTCGTCGACACCGATCCGACCCTGACCCTCGTCCGGCTGAAGACCGTGCCCATGGACTCGTTGCACGGCGGTCACAGCGTCGTTCTCACACGTTTCGACTTCAATCCCGACCACACGATCCTGGGCGACGAGTACTCGCTGCAGGTCGGCCTCGACCTGGGTGACATCCGCACGATCGAGCGGGGCACACTCTATCCGCTGGGTCCTGCGCCAGCCCGCATCCCCACGTACGCCACGGTGAGCTGCCTGTGCAGCCCGCTGCGTCCCGACTCGGTGCGCGGGACGTTCGGGATCGTGCAGCGCGGCAACTTCCAGATCATCGGGCGGATCGACGCGACGCTATTCTTCACTGAATGGAACGATTCGACCAAACACGCGACCTACCGGCTGCGACAGCGGCTCGACGCGATCCGGTGAGACTCGCCCTCGCCCTGGCATGCATTTTCCCGGCCGCGCGGCTCGGGGCGCAGGCGGGGACACAGGCCGATCCGCGGATCGACACTGTGATTGTCGTGTCGCACAACGTCTTCGACCCTCCGGACGGAACGCCGCGCCTCGTCGCCAAGCTCGGCAACGCGCTGCACGTCACGACCCACCCGGCGGTGATCCGCCGGTTGCTGCTCGTGGGCGCCGGGACGCCGCTCGATTCCGCCCGGCTGGTCGAAAGTGAGCGCGCGTTGCGCGAGCTCGGTGTATTCCGGTCAGTGCGGTTCGACACGCTGCGCGTGGACGACCGCCTGGCGCTGCGCGTCGAAACAGCGGACGGTTGGAGCACGTCGCCGCAGCTGAATTTTTCGTCGTCGGCCGGATCCACCACGTGGAGCGCCGCGATGGTGGAGCGCAACTTCCTCGGCCTCGCGACGCTGGTGAGCGTGGCATACGGCGCCACACCCGACCGCCACTCCCTCGACCTGCAGTTCGCGAGTCCCGGCCTCGTATTCCGCCACGCGCCGCTCGTCGTCGCCTACAGTCACCTCTCGGACGGCGACGCCGCGGCGTGGGGGTATGGCTTGCCGTTCTACCGCACCGACGCCGGCTGGGCCCTCACCACATACGGCGAGGCGGCGAGGCAGCGCACGCTCGACTTCCGGGACGGCGTCGTCTCGGACAGCGCGGAGCGGCATGCCCTCGTGTTCGGCCTCACAGGCGGCGTCGCGCTGCGCGCGACGTCGCGCGGCTACGTGCGGCTCTGGGGCGGCGCCGCGTGGCGGCGCGAGGACTATGTGGCGCGCACGACGCCGGCCACACCGGCTCCGTATTCGAGCTTCGGGACGGTCGGCTTCGGCATCGACGCGGCACGCGTGCGCTTCGGCGTGTACCGGCATCTCAACGGGTTCGCGCAGGCGGAGGACGTGGATCTCTCCTCGACGCTGTCCGTCGGCGTCTGGGCGGCGCCGCGGGCGTGGGGATACGGCGCGGGCCGCGCCGGCCTCGGCCCCTCGGTCAGCGGCCAGATCGCCACCCGCTGGACGAATGGGCTCGCCCTGTTGCGGGCCGATGCCCACGGCGTCTATGGCAGCAGCGGCCTCGACTCGGGCCAGGCACGCGCCAGTATCGACGTCGCGAGTCTCGCGTTCCGCGGACAGGCGCTGCTGCTGCATGTCGAAGGGGGCGCAATGCAGGGACAGCGACCGGGGACCACGTTCGATCCGTGGGTCACGCTGAATGGCCCCCGCGGATTCGGCGCCCACGCGTTCACCGGGACGCGCCTGTTTTATGGGATGCTCGAAGATCGCATTCTGCTGGCAGACCAGCTCTGGGGGGTCGTGGGAGTCGGGCTCGCGCCCTACGTCGAATACGGCGGGGCGTGGTACGGCGGGCAGGAAGCGGCCCGCCTGGCCGGTGACGTGGGACTGGCGCTGCGCACCGGATCGCCGCGATCGGTGCGCGGCGACGTCGGGGAGTTCGCCCTGTCCTACCGCTATCGCCGCTTCGCCGGCGGTCCCTGGGCGCTGACGGTCCGCAAGAGCTTCGCCCTCAAGTAAGTCCTTCGATCAGATCGGCGGCGCGCGACAGCAGCGCGCGATCGGCTTCGGGCAGCTGCGCCAGGCGACGCGTGAGCGCCTCAACGCGGCGCGCGCGACCACGGTGCAGCACGCTCCGCCCCCGGGCGGTGGGGTGTACGCGTGAAGCCCGCCCGTCGGCGGGGTCGGGGGTGCGGGCGGCGAGCCCGTCGCGCTCCAGGGCGGCGACGAGGCGGCTCATCGTCGGCAGCCGCACCTGCTCCGCCCGCGCCAGCGCGCCGATCGAGCGCGGGCCGCCGAACACCAGCACCGACAGCGCCGAGAGCTTGGCGGGCCCGACGCCCGTGGCCCGGTCCTCGCGCCGCAACGCCCGCAGCAGGTGGATCGCCGCGGAATGGAGCCGGTCGGCGACTGCCGGTGGGCTTGCGCGCTCGGTCATGGGTCGACAATTTAGTTAGCAATGCTAACTAACTCCAGTGGGGGTGGTATGGCGCCGCTCGAGTCGCTGTCGCTGGGTCGCATCGGTCAGATCGCGGTCAACGCCCACGATCTGCCGCGCGCCGTGCAGTTCTACCGGGAGACGCTGGGGATGCGGTTCCTGTTCGAGGTGCCGGGTATGGCGTTCTTCGATTGCGCCGGCATCCGCCTGATGCTGGGGCTGCCGTCCGCGCCGGCGTTCGACCATCCAGCGTCCATCCTGTACTACCGGGTGGACGACATCCAGGCCGCGCACCGCACGCTGGTGGAGCGGGGGGTGACGTTCCACGAGCCGCCGCACGTCGCGGCACGGCTCCCCGACCACGAGCTGTGGCTCGCGTTCTTCCGGGACACCGAGAAAAACGTGCTCGCCCTGATGAGCGAGGTACATCCCTGATGGAGGTTTTCTAGGGTGCGGGGTGCTGCACGCTCTCTGCTGTCACCTCTTTGGGGAGTGGCGGCTGCTGGTTGGGGAGGTGGGCGATCGTCTCCTGGCGCACCGAGCCGTCCGATTGCGGCATGATGCGGGTGCGGCGAAAGGAGCCCGCTTCCCGCCACTCGAACGTGACGCCGGCGGAGTCGGCGGTGCCGGCGAAGCGCCACATCCCGCCGCCATCGAAGAGATACAACACGAGCTGGCCGGCTGGGTCGCGCCCGATGACGGTCGTCGTGATGATCGGCGCGGCGCCAGGCTGATCGGGGTGCGCCTCGCCCGAGCCGATGAGCCAGATGCCGCGACGCACCGTCTCGTTGTGATAGTGATAGGGACCGTACGTCGACGTCGCCGCACCGTCCCAGCGACCGACGAGGAACAGCACCGGGGCCAGTGGATCGGGCTGCTGTGCGGCGCCACGCCCGGTCGCTGCCGCCAGCAGGGTGAACACCATCCACATCGATTGCGCGCGCATAGACTGCCCTCCCTGCCAGCCCAGATTACGTCTCCCTGGCGACGCGGCAAGAGGGGCAGCTTCAGCGACCGACCACCTCCCGCAGGACGTGCCCGTCCGGCGCTTCGGTGGGACGGACGCCGATCAGTGCGGCGAGCGTCGGCCCGATATCCACCGTACTGACCGGTCGCGCCACGAGCTGCGCGCGAATCCCCGGCCCGTAGAATGCGATCGGCACCGCGATGTCTTCCGGATGGGCCCCGCCGTGCTCGGCGGAAAATCCGCCGCCCGACCACACATAGCCTGGCTGCGTGACCGCGCAGATGAGCCAGCCCAGGTCCGGCGGGAGGAGGCGACGCCACAGCTCGGCGTCGGCATCGGAGGTGGGAGCGAGTGCGAGCGTGCGGGCCGTGTACACACGCGCCACGCCAGGAAGCGCCGCCGCCTCCGCCGCCAGCGCCGCCGCAAGGCTGTCGGCGTCGACGCGGTGCGAGCGCAATGCGTCTAAGTCGGCCGTAATGAGACCGCCGTCGGCTTCGATCGCGAAATCTCCCGGCGTGCGGCGGCCCAGCACCGTAGCCGCACCGCGCGCCACGCCGATGAGCCCGACTCTCCCGGCGCGCTGGTGGCGAACCAGCACGGCGTATTCAGGCAGCGCCGTGACGCCGTGGTCGGCGGTGAGGACGAGCACCGTGTTCGCAGCGGGTACGATCTGCGCGAGCGAATCCAGGAACTGGCCCACCCAGCGGTCGACGCGCAACAGCTGATCGTGGATCTCGCGCGAATCGGGTCCGTAGGCGTGACCGATCGCGTCGGTGGTCGAGAGCGAGATGCTGAGCAGATCGGTCCCGGTACGGCCGCCGAGGTGCAGCGCGTTCACGCCGGTGAGGGCAAACGCCAGCGTGAGGGAGTCGATCCAGGGCATCTGATACAGCTCACGCTCCGCCGTGAGCGGATTTCCGGACAGGTGATGCGGAAACGCGAAGTCGTTGCCCCCGTTCTCAAACGGCACGCTGTCGGGCTCCGGGTACGCCGTATCCGGGAGCAGCAGGTTCCAGGTCATCCCGGCGATGCGTGTCGCATCACGGCGCGCGTTGAACGCCTGCACCCAGGCTGGCAGCGAATCGCTGTAGTAGCGGCTCGTGGTGAACGCGCCATCGTAGAACCAATAGACCGGCACCCGAGCGCGTCCAATCGGGAAGATCGCGGCTCGGTCTTTGCGCGAAACGGACAACACCCGCGTGTTCGGATCGCGGGCGAGCATCCAATCGTACAGCGCCGTTCCGCGGAAGCGATGGGGCGACGCGCCGATCGTATCGGTGGTGCTGCCCACCATGAGCGAGGTGCGATCCTGCACGCCGCGATTGTTCAGCGCGATGCCGGTGTGAGTCGGATATCGGCCCGACAGCATCGTGGAATGACCCGGCGCCGTTTCGGTCGCGGCGTGGTCCTGCTGCCCCTGCGCGAAAACCGTTCCGCCGTGATAGATGCGGGCGAACCCTCCGGTCCATTGTGGGGCGAACCGGGCGAGATAATCGGCGCGCATCTGATCGACCGCGATCAGGACGACGAGCCTCGGGGCCGGGGGCGCTACAGGCCCCTGGACCACCGCTCCCCCGGCCAGGAGCGCTGCGAAGAAGAGCGTCACTCAGAATCCGTACTTCGCGCCCACGTAGAACGTCTGGCCGTAGTACTCGCGCTGGATATTGAACGCGTGATCGGGTGTGCCGTTGAAGAAGCCGAACACCGCGTTGTTGAGATTCAGCGCCTGGAGCTGGATCTGCATCGCAGGTGTCACGCTGTAGATGAGCGACGCATCGATCTGCGAGTGCGCGTAGAAGTAGTTGTCGCCGCCGGCGGTCGGCGTGCCATCGCCGTAGGCGGTGATGTTGGCACCGTTATACGTCCATGCCACTCGTCCCGAGAGGGCGCCGCGGTCGTAGGTGAGCGCGATGTTCGCCAGATCCGGCGCCTGGCGCAGCAGCTGCGCCTGCCGTCCCGTGGAATCGATCTGCACCTTGGACGACACGTGCGTGTAATTCGCGTCGAACCCGAACCCCGCCAGCACGCCCGGCAGGAACGTGAGGTGCTCGGCCCAGTTCACCTCGAACCCGACGAGATGGCCGTTCAACCCGTTCTGCGGCTGGGTTCCGTAGTAGCCCTGGAACGGCGCATAAGGGCCGTTGTACACGAACGTCCGGGTGAGGATGAAGTCGGTGATCCGTTTGTAGAAGACGCCGCCGGAGATTACGCCGACGGACGGCAGGAAGTGCTCAAACAAGACGTCGACGTTCCAGGCGTGCTGTGGCTTCAGGTTCGGGTTGCCGGCAGAGAGGTTGCTATAGTCGCGCACAAACGTCGGCCCGATGTTTCCGCTGAGCGACGGGGCGAGATCGGAGTAGTTGGGACGCGCGATCGCACGCGTCACGGCGAAGCGGAAGTTGGTGTTCTCGTCCACGCTGTAGCGCAGCTGTGCGCTGGGGAAGATGTCGGTGTAATTCTGCGTGCCTGGCACGGTCGTCACGGTCGTCGGCCCCGTGGGGTTGCCGGCGGTGTCGGTCGGCGTGGAGGCCACATGTCCCGTGTATGACGAGTGAGTCTGCTCCACTCGCAGACCGAGGTTGAGGTGCGCCCGCCCCAGGTCGAGGTCGTTCATGACGTAGCCGGCGAAGATCCGCTCGGAGCCCGAGTAGCTGGCAAGAGCATCACCGACGCTGTCGGTTTGGTTCACGAAATCCGCGGGGTGCGTGTCCTCAAACGACACCGTCTCGCCGTCGTCCGGCACGGTGCCGAAGGGCTCAAATGCCTTACTCTGTGAGGAGTAATAACTGGGATCGCTGAAGCTGGCCAACACCTGCGTCAGCCGCAGCGTGTCGGCGGGGTTGACCCCGAACGAGGCGCGGCGCGACGTGAAGTGCTTTGCTTCGTCGCGCAGCCGCAGCCCGACCTTCAGACCAGCCGGCTCCGTGCCCCAGGTGTAGGGGACGAGCAGACCGATCGCTCCCCCGATGTCACGACCGGTTGTCAGGCCGTCGTTCAAAGAGTATTCGGCGAGCGTGTAATTCGCGGGGTCCGCCGCTGCCGATGCCTGTGCCGCATTGAGATACTGGTAGGCCGGCATCTCGGGGTTGGAGCCGTCGTAGCGGATCGTCAACGCCGCCGGTGCGAAGCCGAAAGGGTTCGACCGGTAATTCACCACCGACTGTCGCGTGCCGGCCAGGTTGAGAGAGTAACTGAGGGTGGATCGCCCCATGGGCTCACTGACTCCTGCGGTCATGCCCCACAGCTGCTCTTTCGGTCGGCGCTGTTGGACTTCACGCGTCGGGGCTACCCCCGTCCCATAGCCGATCGCGCCCGTTGCCGCCGAGTCACCCGATGGGTCAAAGGCGACGTCGTAGACATAGCGGGTGCCGTAGTTCTTGAACAAGCTCCACAGTCCTTTGACGTACGCCGTGGAGCCGTTGGCGAAGCGGTAGTCCAGGTCTCCGCCGAGGCCCACGCGCGACCGGTAATAGGTGTAGTCGCGGATGCTCCATTCCACCGGGAACGAGCGGCCTGTTCCGTCCACCGACCACGCCGGCTCGACGTCGTTGATCACGCGGTTGAAGCGGTCAATCGAACCGCCGAGCAGGTAGCCGAGCCGTCCATCCTGGGAGCGGCCGCCATACGCGAGGCCGCCCTGTATCGTCGAATGGTCGAGCAGCGAGATGTGGCCGAACTGCCCGGAGAGGTAGCCACGGGGGCGACCTTCCGGCGTCTTGGTCACCAGATTGACCGAGCCTCCGATCGCGTCGGCATCCATGTCGGCAGTGAGCGTCTTGCTCACCTCGATCGCGCCGAGCACGTCGGCGGGGACGTCGTCGAGCTTGGGAATGCGGTCGCCCTTTTCGGTTCCCGGGACGTGCGAGCCATCGACGGTCACGTTCGACAGTCGGGGCTCGGTGCCGCGGATCTGCACGAACTTCCCTTCGCCCTCGTCGCGCTCGATGGCGACGCCGGGAATCCGGCCCGCCGCCTCGGCGGCGTTGGCGTTGGGGAGAGCACGGATCTCGTCGCCCGACAGGACGGTGACGATGTTCGCCGACGTCTGCTGATGGTTCAGCGCTGCGCGCTTGGTTTCGCCCATGCGCTGCGCGTTGATCGCCACCGGCGACAACAGCACGGCCGCCGGGTGCAGGCGCGCGGCGAATGTCGCGGTGCGGCCGCCTTCAACGGTGACCTGCGACGATTCGGGAGCGTAGCCCAGCGCCGTCACGCGGATCACATAGGACCCGGCAGGGACGCCGGAGAACCGGAACGCCCCCGACTGCTCAGTGGCGGCGTTGAAGGCCGTGCCGACGATGCGCACGTTCGCGGCGTAAAGGCTGACACCTGCGGAATCGATGACGCGGCCCGAGATCGCGCCGCTCGCAGACTGACTCGAGACGCTGCGGATCGGGGTGAGCAGGAGGAGAGTGCAGACGACGGCGGACACGAGTGCGAACGCAAGACGAGTGGACATGCGCGCTCCTGGTTATCCCTCCGTCGTTGAGCCTGCACCGTGTGCGCAGCCGGTTCGGCGACGAAGTGGTAACAGTCGAGTCACGCTGGCAAGCAAGCTTCCCGTAAGGTTGCCGCGGAATATTTTCTATCCATGCGCACTCACACTCTGATTTTCTCGATCCTGCTGTTCATCGGTGGAACCGTCGGTCTTCGGTCGCAGTCGTATCACGTCACGCATACCTACACGTTGGGCGGCGCCGGCGGGTGGGATTACCTCTCGCTCGACACGGTGGGGCATCGCCTGTTCGTCGCCCGTCAGGACCGCGTCATGGTGCTCGATCCGGCGAGCGGAAAGCTGCTCGCCGAGATTCCAGGACTGAACCGGGCGCACGGCGTTGCGTTCGACTACGCCGGCGGCAAGGGCTTCGCGACGTCGGGCGGCGACAGCTCGGTCGTGATCTTCGACTTGAAGACGCTGCGCGTGACGGGACGCACCATGGTCGCTCCCGATGCCGACGCGGTGCTGTTCGACGCGGCGACCAAGCGCATCTTCACCTTCAACGGCGACTCCCGGTCAGCGTCGGTCATCGATGCCGCGTCCGGCAAGAACATCGGCACGATCGACCTCGGGGGTGGTCCGGAGTTCGCGGTATCCGCCGGAGACGGCAAACTCTACGTCAATCTCGAAGACTCGAGCGCCGTGGTGGAGATCGACGCGGCGGCGATGAAGGTGCTGCGTCGCTGGCCGCTGGCCCCGTGCGAATCCCCCAGCGGGCTCGCCATCGACAGAGAGCATCATCGCCTGTTCAGCGGGTGCCACAATCAGGTGATGGCGATATCCGACGCGCAGGCCGGCAAGGTCGTCGCGACGGTTCCGATCGGGCAGGGGGTGGACGCCAACCGCTTCGATCCGGGCACACAGCTCGCGTTTGCGTCTACCGGGGACGGCAACATCACGGTGGTGCACGAAGATGGGCCCGACACATACACGGTCGTCGGCAACGTGGCGACGAAGCGCGGCGCGCGCACGATGGAGGTCGACCTCAAGTCGCACGTCGTGTACACGGTGTCGGCCGACTTCGGGCAGCCGCCGGCGCCCACCGCCGATCAGCCACGCCCGCGGCCGCCCATTCTACCGGGGAGCTTCGCCCTACTGGAGTTGGAGCGGTAGGGAAACAGCGTCAGACAAAAAGCCTTCTTCTTTTTCGGATTTGAGCTGCAGGTGCATGGCGGCGTACGCCCTCCAGGGACGCCACCGCTCGGCGCGGGCCCTGAGCTCGGCGGGAGTAGCGACGCCGACCGCCCGGCGCAGGGCCGGGTCCGCTGCGGGAAATGCGTCGGGCCAGTACAGCGCGCGCGTGACGATCGTGGTGGCAAAGCGCTCGCTGATCCCCGCGATCGCAACCAGCGCCCGACGGGCGGCGATGGGATCGCTTCCCGGCTCCAAGCTGAGGGACTCATCGAGCAGCGCCTGGGTGACGGCGACGAGCGCCTCGGCATGGCGCGACGGCACGCCCAGGGCCGTGAGCCGCTCCGCTCCAGCTTCCGCGATGCGTTCCCCGGTCGGCGCGATCCGCGAAAGCGCCGGGAAGCCGCTGTCGAACGCCATGCCGAAGGCGCGCACGACGCGCCGCGCCGCCTCCCGCGATGCCGCCCCCCACCGCCCCCAGCCCAACAGCAGCGTACTCAGCACGGCATCGAATCCATCGATGGCACCGGGGGTGCGCAGTCCCGGAGTGCCGCGAACCAGGAGCCCGAGACCACCTTCACTGAGGTGCGCGTCGATCACGGAGGGCTCAGCGTCGAGGTCGAAGAGGTGCCGCAGCCGTACGAGCAGGGGCATGAGCACCCGCAGCAGGGACGGCGTGAGGTCCACACGCAGGTGGGCCTGCCCGGGGTCCGCCGTCACGAACACCACTCCCGTGGTGCCGTCGAGCCTGATGGTCCGTCCGTAGCCGCCCGCCTGTACCACCTCGACGCCGGGCAACGCACAGCGCTCCAAGAACGCGAGCAGTGGATCCCAGGCGAGCGGTGCGCGATACGCCAGCGTCAGCCGCACCAGGTCGGTCTCGGGAGGGGGGCGCACCGGCCGCGGCCGCAGGGCACTGGGGCTCAGCCGGTAGTGCTCCCGGAACGCGGCGTTGAAGCGGCGCAGGCTCTGGAACCCGCTTGCGAACGCGATACGTGTGACCGGGAGGTCGGTGTCGGCGAGCAGGCGTTTGGCGAGCAGCAGGCGATGCGTTTGGGCGAGCGCGATCGGTGAGACGCCGATTTCACGCTCCAGGGCGCGGCGCACGTGGCGCTCGCTCACCCCCAGCTCGCGCGCCAAATCCGCGAGGCTGTGCCCGTTCAAGGCCCCGGCGGCGATGCGGAGCGCGGCGGCTTGCGCCAGGCGCGGGACGGCATCCATCACCGCACGGCCCGGGGCGAGCTCGGGGCGGCAGCGCAGGCAAGGACGATACCCCGCGTGCTCGGCTGCCGCGGCGGACTCGAAGAAGCGCCGCCGCGTCGGAGTCGCTGTTCGCGAGGGGCACACCGGCCGGCAGTAGATGCCGGTCGTCGTGATCCCGACGAAGAAGATCCCGTCGAAGCGCGCGTCGCGCGCGCGCAGCGCGCGCTGGCAGATGTCAGCCGTGAGTCGCATCCCGGTGGAGATGGTACCCCACCGATCAGCCGGGACTCGCCGGATTCGGACGCCGAATTCGACTCCGAATTCCCCGTCCGCATCCGGCGAGCGTGCCGCACCGCGTTGCGTCATGATCGAACACTACCCTCTCACACCGGAGGCCGTCACATGCGTGCAGTCTCGTTCGTGATCCTGATCGCGGCCGTTGCCGGATGCGCGACCGACGCGCCGGTCACCCCGCCACGGCTGGCCCTTTCCCCGCAAGGCTCGCCACCGTCCTATCGCATCGACAAGCTCTCCACTCTCTTCGGCAACAGCCAGGGCGGGGGAATCAACAATCCCGGATCCGTCGCGGGCTACTCCGGCCGGTCTGACGGTACGCGTCACGCCGCGCTGTGGCGATCCGGCGTGATCACCGATCTCGGCACCCTGGGCACAGGAAGCGGGTTGCACAGCAACGTGCAGTGGCCGGGGATCAGCGACAACGGGATGGTCGTGGGCATCTCGCATACCGACGCGCTCGACACGCTGGGAGAGTCGTGGAGCTGTGCCGCCTTCATCGCCGCGAACGGGCACGTCTGTCGCGGCTTCGCGTGGCAGTCGGGAGTGATGACGGCGCTGCCCACGCTGGGGGGCGAGAACGGCTTTGCGGCCGGCGTCGACAACCGGGGTCAGGTGGTCGGTTGGGCGGAAACGGCGGTGCACGATCCGACCTGCCACGCGCCGCAAGTGCTGCAATTCCGCGCGGTGGTGTGGGATCCGAAGCAGGGCACGAAGCGCCAGCTGCCGCCGCTGCCGGGTGACTCGACATCGTCGGCGACGGCGATCAACCAGCGCGGGCAGGTGGTCGGCATTTCCGGCGAGTGCGACGTCGCGGTGGGCCGCAAGAGCGCCACGCACGCCGTGCTGTGGGACGGATCGTCGATCGTCGATCTCGGCAGCCTGGGCGGCGACTACTGGCGCACGCCGATGGCGATCAACAACACCGGCGTCGTGGTGGGATTCACCAATCCTCCCGACGGCGATTTCGACGGCGACAGCCTGCGGGCGTTCGTGTGGACCCGGAGCGGCGGGATGCAGGATCTCGGCCGGTTCGCGGGCGACCAGTTCAGCGAGGCGCTCGGCGTCAACGATTCGGGGCAGATCGTCGGCGTATCGTGTGCCGACGTGTGCAATGCGGTGCTGTGGCAGGATGGCGCGATGTACCGGCTGCAGAATCTCATCAGCGGCGGCACACCCGACCTGCTCTGGTCGGCGCGGGATATCAACGGCAGCGGTCAGATCACCGGTCGGTTGATCGATCACGTGACGAAGAAGTTCGTGACGTACATCGCAACACCGGTGACGCCGTAGCCTCACCCCCTGTTCCCCTCTCCCGTTCGGGAGAGGGGCACGGCGTCACAGGTTCAGCTCCCAGTTCTGCCCCACCAGGTGTTTCCCGAAACTGTGGTGACGGTCTTCTTCCGTGAGCCGGTATCCCGCGGCTTCGTAGATGCGGCGCGCGGCGTGCAGCACGCTGTTCGTCCACAGGACGATACGGCGGTAGCCGACCCGGCGCGCGAAGCGGGAGCACTCCTCCACCAGCCGAGCGCCGATCCCCAGTCCGCGAGCGCTCGGCTCGACGAGCAGCAAACGCAGCTGCCCTACTGTGCGCGTCTTGCGCACCAGGAAGACGCAGCCGACGTTCAGACCGTCGCGCTCGGCGATCCAGCAGCGCTCGTGCTTCGGGTCGAACTGACGGATGAACTTCGCTACGATCTCCGCGACCAGGGCCTCGAAGGTCGCGTCCCACGCGTATTCCCGGGCGTAGATAGCGCCGTGTCGCTGCACCACCCAGCCCATGTCGCCAGGCCGCGGTGACCGCAGGACGTATGCGGGGGGAGTCGGCTGCTGCGCGTCCAGGGTCGCCTCGATGGTGCGCATCGAGTCGATGAGACGGGCTTGCGCCTCATCGGCCAGCGGCCGCAGCAGGGCACGCACGCTGCGCGTGGATTGACCGTCAATCGTCGCGAATGCCTGGCGTCCGCGCCGGGTCAAGCGCAGCAGCCGCTGCCGCCCGTCGGTGGCGGAGGGCGCGCGCTCGAGGAGCCCGCGTGTACGAAATGTGTCGAGGATGCGGCTCAAGTACCCGGCATCGAGCTGCAATTCCGTGCCGAGGGCGCGGGCGGTGGTGTCGTCATGACGCGCGAGCTCGTAGAGGACGCGCGCTTCGGTGAGGGAGAAGGGGCTGGCGAGCAGATGTTCTTGCAGCACACCGATCTGGCGGGTATAGAATCGATTGAAGCGCCGCACGGTATCGATGCGCGCAGCGGGAGTCGGCGTGGGCATGACCGGGAGCTACGTTAATTACTTGACTTTGTCAACTAAATGATCGCCCTCCCGTTTCTGGGCCTCGTCGCTGCGCTGCAGCGGCCGGCTGCGGTGTCACATTGTGCTCTGGCCGGGCCTCCGGTCGACGTCCACTGGTCGGGGGCGATCCCCGCTGCGCCGCGGAGCGCCGCGCCGCTGCGCGTCGTGACCGACCTCCCGCTCCCGGGGAGCGCTGCGCGGTTCGACTACCAGAGTCTCGAGCCTCGGTCGGGCCGGCTGTTCATCTCGCACATGGGAGCGGGGCAGCTCGTCGTGTTCGATGTGCGGATCGCGCGGGTGCTCGCCACGCTCGAGGGATTCCCGCGCGTGACGGGCGTGTTGGCCGTAGCGTCGGAGCACCGGGTCTACGCGTCGGCGCCGGGCGATCACGCGGTGGTGGTGGTGGACGACAGCACGCTCGCGATCGTCGCCCGCGTCCCGGGGCCGGCGTTTCCCGACGGCATCGCCTATGCCCCGGAGGTGCGGCGCGTGTTCGTGTCCGACGAATCCGGAGGACGCGACTTCGTCATCGACGCCGCGACGAACGCGGTGGCGGCGCGCATCGACCTGGGTGGGGAGGCCGGCAACACGCAGTACGACGCCGGATCACACTGCGTGCTGGTGGCGGTGCAGACCGCCAATCAGCTGGCGGTGATCGATCCGTCCACGGCACAGATCGTGCGCCGCATTTCTTTTCACGAGGGGATCGCGTATCCGCACGGGTTTGTCGTCGACGCCGTGCATCGGCTGGCGTTCGTGACCGGAGCGGAGAGCGCAACGGTCGGGGTGCTCGACCTCGAGACCCTGCAGCTGCGGCAGGTGCTGCCGGTCGGGCGAGACCCTGACGTGCTGGCGTTCGACCCTGGCCTGAACCGTCTGTACGTGGCGTCGGAGTCGGGCATCGTGGCCGTCTTCCGGCAGCTGGACGGCACGCTCGTCCCGCTGGGCTGGTACAAGGCCCGCCAGGCGCACTCGGTGGCGGTCGATCCCGCCACGCATCGGCTGTATCTCCCTCTCGCCGATGTCGGGGGACACCCTATGTTACGGGTGCTGGCGCCGGCCGATTCTACGTAGTCAGGGGGCAACCATGCGGACGCTGTGTCTCGCTGCAGTCGCGCTCGCCGTTGCGGCCCTGGGCCGCCCGGCGGCAGCACAGCACCACAAGAGGAACGTGCTGACCGCCGTGGAGATCGAAAAGCGGGGCGCAGATTACCACGGCATACGATGCTGTAGTGCCGACGTGGCTCGATCCACAAGACGTGACGTTTCAGTCAGCCGGGACGGCGGGCCAGCCGGTTCAAATGGCGCGGGTGCGCGTGTACGTCAACGACTTCAACGTCGGTGAGGTCGATTATCTGAAGTCGGTCGCGGCAGAGAGTGTGCAGGAGATGCGCTTTCTGAGCCAGAACGAGACGGCGAGCCGCTACGGCCCGACCGGTGGACAGGTCGGGATCGTATTGGTTCTGAAGAAGGTCAAATCGCATTAGCTTTCGCGCTCTTCGGCGCCGTAGCCAAGTGGTAAGGCAGAGGTCTGCAAAACCTCCATTCGACGGTTCGATTCCGTCCGGCGCCTCTCTCATCATGCGCCCTACCTCCGTGTCGGTGGTGCTCCTCCTGGTATGCGCGACTCCCGCGGCCGCACAGGACTGTCTTGGCTTCGCCCCCTACCCTGGCCGCCCCCTGCATTTCTTCGTGCGCGGGGCGTTCGATAACAGTTCGTCGATCTACGGTGGCGGTCTGAGCGTCGGCAGTTCCGCCGCATTCGGCGAGCTGAACGTGGAAGGGAGAAGCCTGGATGGGCACACCGGTTCGTCATTCACGGTGGGCGGTGGCGGCGGATTGCAGCTGCCGCTGAGCCACGACGGGACTGTGCACCTGTGTCCCATCGCCCAGGTGGCGTTCCTGCTGGGCCCCAACAACGACTACAATTACGACTTTGGACCCCTCTTCGGATACAGCCTCCGCTATCGGGAAACGGATTGGACCTTCGGCGGGGCATTCGGGTTCAGCGCCAACGGCGCCACACATCAGGTCAGGATCAATCCCACCTTCTCCTACGCGCACACGCTTGCGTATGACCACGTCAACACCGAAACCGGCGTCTCCCTGAACTCCCATTCCCGCTCGTTGGAGACGCTCACGGTCGGCGTGGGCCTCTTGATCGGCCGCGAGGTGAGCATTACGCCCACACTGTCTCACGTCTCCGGTGGCGGCGGTTCGTCGTTGCTCGTCGGCATGCGCGTGGCGTTCGCGATCGGGGGTATTCGGTCGGCATACGTCAGCAAGCGCTCGACGTCGTGCGCCGGGCTCGCCAGCACCGATTCCACCGTCTACGACACGACGCAGGTGGCCGAGCGTCCGGTCATCCACATCGCCCCCGAGGTCGTTTACCCGCCGATGGAGCGGGAGCTCCTCATCTACGGACGGGTCATCCTCGGCGTCGTCGTCGGGTTCGACGGCGTGCCCGACACCAACGCGGTAACGGTTCTTCGCTCGATCGATCCGGGAATCGACCGCGAAGCGCTGCGCTGGATCAGCAGGGTGACCTATTGGCCGGCATGTCGCGAAGGCCGGCCGGTGCGTGCGCGCATTGCCCAGCCGCTCGACTTCTGCCTCGGTGGTTGCCCGCGCGGCAAGAGGTAGCTAGTCCAGGGAAATTATCGCTCGGCAACCGCCACGTAGATCATTCCACCGTACGCCGACGACCGCTCGGCCGTGATCGCGGGCGGCTTCAATCCAACGCTGCGCACGAGATTGGGGAGCCGGGAGCGGGGCACCGGGTAAGGAACCCACCGGTTCGGTCCCCGGCCATCGTACTCGACGATCACCATTCGACCTTGGGGGCCGAGCCACACCACGAGTCGGCGCAGCAGTTCAGCCGGGTCGCGGAAATAGTGGAGGATGTTGGCGCACAATATCCCGTCGAGCTGCGGAGCAGGATCGCCCGGGATCTCGAAGGGCTGCGCCAGATCAGCGATGACCGGGATCACACCATCGCCCGTGAGACGCGACAGCGCCCTGCGATCGCGGTCGATCGCGTAGACACGGCTCCCCGCTCCGAGCAGCTGCAGGAGTACGCGGGTGAACGTTCCCGCACCGGCGCCGACGTCCGCCCAGACGCCCGCAGTCTTCGGGATCGCCCTCGCCATCAGCGAAGCAGCGTCGCGTTCGTCCATCATCCTATTCTATTCCCTCTGTGTCTCGCCGGGCGGTGCCAGGTCCGGTATCTTCCCCACACCCCATGACCGATCTGCTGGAACATCTGCGGACCGCGGTGGCCGATCGCTACCAGGTGGACCGTGAGGTCGGCCGCGGCGGCATGGCGACGGTGTATCTGGCGCACGACCTGCGACACCACCGCCCCGTGGCCCTGAAGGTCCTGCATCCGCAGCTCGCCGTCAGCCTCGGTCCGGAACGGTTCCTCCGTGAGATCCAGATCGCCGCCGGCCTGCAGCATCCCCACATCGTGCCGCTCTACGACTCCGGCCAGGCCCAGGATCTGCTGTTCTACGTGATGCCGTTCGTCGAAGGGGAAAGCCTGCGGCAGCGTCTCGAGCGCGCCAAACAGCTCTCCGTGGACGACGCGGTTCAGGTCGCCCGGTCGGTCGCCGCGGCGCTCGACTACGCCCATCGCCACCAGGTCGTGCATCGCGACATCAAGCCCGAGAACGTGATGCTGCACGACGGCGAAGCCGTCGTCACCGATTTCGGGATCGCCAAGGCCGTGAGCGCGGCGGCGGCGGAGAACCTGACGCAGACCGGCGCCGCGGTCGGCACCCCGGCATACATGAGTCCCGAGCAGGCGGCGGGAGAGGCGGAGCTGGACGGGCGCAGCGACATCTACTCGCTCGGCGCGATGCTGTACGAGATGCTCGCCGGCCAGGTCCCGTTCGCGGGTCCGACGGCCCAGGCGATCATCGCGAAGCTGTTCACCGACCCGCCGCCGCCGCTGCGTGACCGGCGCAGCGACCTCCCCGAGTGGCTCGACGCGGCGGTGGCGAAAGCGCTGGCGAAGAAACCCGGCGAGCGATTTGCGTCGGCCAATCAATTCGCGCAGGCGTTGAAGCCCGCTGGAGCGTCGACCCCTCCCGGAGCGGTGCCCAGCGCCGCCGGCGTGCACGCGGCGGCCAAGTCCATCGCCGTCCTCCCCCTGGCCGACATGAGCCCGGAGCGCGACCAGGAATACTTCTGCGAGGGGATGGCCGAGGAGATCCTCAACGCCCTGACCAAGATTCAGGCGCTGCGCGTCGCGTCGCGGTCCTCAGCGTTCGCCTTCAAGGGGCAGAACCTCGACATCCGCCGCGTCGGCGAACAGCTCGGCGTGGGAACGGTGCTCGAAGGGAGCGTGCGCAAGGCGGGGAACCGGCTGCGCATCACGGCGCAGCTGATCAACGTGGCGGACGGCTACCATCTCTGGTCGGAGCGCTACGATCGCGACATGGAAGACGTGTTCGCGATTCAGGAAGAGATCGCCGGCAACATCGTGAAGGCGCTGCGGGTAGTGCTGAGCGACGACGAGAAGCGGGCGATCGAGAAGGCGCCGACGGCCAATGTCCAGGCCTACGAGTGCTACCTCCGCGGCCGGCAGTTCTTCCACCAGTGGCGACGCAAGAGCGTGGAATACGCGCGCCGCATGTTCGAGCGCGCCAAGGAGCTCGATCCCAACTACGCCCTCGCCTACGCCGGCATCGCCGATTGCTGCTCCTTCATCTATACGTATTGGGATGCGAGCGGGGCCCACCTCGAGCAGGCGGACAGCGCCAGTCGCAAGGCCCTCGAGCTCGACCCGCAGCTCGCCGAGGGGCATGCGTCGCGCGGCATGGCGCTGGCGTTCGCGGGGAAGCACGCCGAAGCCGAGCAGGAGTTTGCCATAGCCATCCGCCTCAATCCAAAACTGTTCGAGGCGCACTACTACTACGCCCGTGTGCAATACGGGCAGGGGAAGGTCGAAGAAGCCTCGCGGTCGTTCGAGGAGGCGAGCCGCCTGCGCCCCGACGACTACCAGGCCGTGTCGTTCCTCGCGCAGACCTACGAAGGGCTGGGGCGCACCGCCGACGCCGAAGCCGCGCACCGCAAAACGTGGGAGTTGATCGAGCGCTACGTCGAGCTGAACCCGGACGATCCCCGCGCCCTCTGTCTCGGCGCAATCGAGCTGGCCCACATCGGCCAGCGCGATCGCGGCATGGAGTGGGCGAAGCGCGCGCTGGCGATCGATCCGGAGGATTCCGGTCTGCTCTACAACGTCGGCTGTTTCTACGCCGTGCAGGGCGAGTTCGACGAGGCGTTCGCCTGCCTGGAGAAGGCGATCCAGCTGGGGTTCGGGTTGCGCGGCTGGATCGAAAACGACTCGGACCTGAAGCCATTGCACGGCGACCCGCGGTTCCAAGCGATCCTCGAAAAGGCGTAGCGTCGCGCCGTGCGCCGCTCCGCTCCCTGGCTGCTCCTGGCCCTCGGCGCGGCGCTGCGCTTCGGCCTGTATCTGTCCCGCCCGTCCCTCTCGATCGACGAAACGATGACGAGTCTCGAGATCGGGGGGCGCTCGTTCGGCGGGCTGCTCCACATCCTGTCGTACGCCCAGACCGCTCCACCGCTGTTTCTCTGGGCCGTGAAGCTCAGCACGGTGATCGGCGGCGTCAACGAATACGCGCTGCGCGCCGTGCCGCTCCTGCTCGGCCTGCTCGTGCCCCTGTCCGTGTGGCGCGTGGCGCAGCGGCTGCTCCCGGAGCCGGCGGCACTCGCGGCGCTGCTGATCGCGGCCGTCACCCCGACGCTGATCGAGTACTCACTGACGGTGAAGCCGTATGTCGGCGACGCGTTCTTCGCCCTCGCGATCGCGCAAGCGGCACTCGCCGTGCTCGATCGCCCCGATGCCAGTGGTTCGTGGTGGCGGCTCGCGGGCCTCGGGACGATGGCGGTGCTGTGGTCCACGCCCGCCCCGTTCTATCTCGCCGGCGTTGGTGTTGCGCTCGTGCGGCTGCCCCAGGTGAGATGGCGGCTGGCGCTCTGTGCCGCCCTGTGGGTCATGATCTTCGTGCCGGTCTATGTCTTCCTGTTTCGTCCGGTGGCCGTGAGCGCCTACATGCAACAGTTCTGGGCGATGAGCTTCTTTTCACCCATCACCGCGCACGGATGGCGTCACCTCGGGGTCGCGTTGCTGCAATCGCTCGACGCGCGCCCCGCGCCGCTTCCCGCCGTCCTCGTCGTCATGCTGCTCCTCGCCTTTGGGGGCTGGATGTGGTGGCGCACGGGGAAGCAGGCGGCGCTGCTGTTCGGCGTACCCGGTCTCGCCCTGCTCGCGGCGTCGACCATGCATCGTTACCCGCTGTCGGGGCGGGTCCTGATTTTCCTGACGCCGACGCTCATTCTCTGTCTCGCCGCCGCGGTCGCGCGTGCTGCCGCCTGGCGCGGCGCCGCCGGCTGGGCGCTGGCACTGGCCTGCGCCGTCCTGTTGCTGGGAATCGACGTCACGCACCCATATCGGACTCCCGCGACGCGCGCGGCAATCGCGCGGCTGCGGCAGCAGCTCGGCCCGGGCGAGCCGGTCTACGTCGCGAGTGGCGCGGCGGCGGCCTGGGGGTTCTACACGATGGACTGGCGGCATCCCGACACGCTGGTGCTGCAGCAGCTCGCGCGCACGGTCGGGGTTCCCGGATCATCCGCATTCCACAATTCCGCCAGCCGCGGAGTTCCGGTCGGCGCCACGGAAGGGGCTGAGCTGCTGCTGCGGCGGGAGGGTCGCCCTGAGCTGCTCGGTCTCGCGCCCGGGATCCAATGGCGCGACGCAGTCGGGTTCGCGGGAACGGTGCGGGCCGACTCCGGATGGGCGGGTCGGGAGAGCGACCGCATCCGGGCCGCGGCGTCGCCCACGATCTGGCTGTTAGTAGCGAACCCTGCTCCGACCACCGTGGCGGCGCTGACCGGCGCGCTCGCGCACGCAGGCGGGGCGGCTGACACGTCGTACGTCTCGGGTGGCGTACGCGTCGTGCGTTACCGGTTTTAGCTTTTTTCCGTGCTCGTCCCCAAGCTCGTCACCACACTTCGTTCCTACGACCGGCGGCAGCTGTGGTCGGACACGATGGCCGGCGTCATTGTCGGCATCGTGGCGCTGCCACTGGCCATCGCCTTTGCTATCGCCAGCGGCGTCAGCCCGGAGCGTGGGCTCTTCACGGCGATCGTCGCCGGCTTCCTGGTTTCCGCGCTGGGAGGCTCACGCGTCCAGATCGGCGGGCCGACCGGCGCCTTCGTCGTCATCGTCTACGCGATCGTGCAGCAGCACGGCGTGACCGGCCTTGCCGCGGCCACCATCATGGCCGGTATCATCCTCGTCGGCTTCGGATTGGTGGGGCTCGGTGGCGCGATCAAGTTCATCCCGCATCCGGTGACGATCGGATTCACGAGCGGCATCGCGCTGATCATCTTCTCGAGCCA